>CAZFXF010000071.1:0-1537 GCA_964522965.1 uncultured Candidatus Saccharibacteria bacterium | reverse complement strand
CTTTTGTGTTTTCAAAGAACTAAAGTGTTACTAACGCTATGATAATGTACAATAAAATTGACGTTCTAGAAGAAATTTTATCTAATAAGAGATTTAATCTTTTATCCAGTTTATTAAGATTATGATTAATGAGAGTGAATTTAAAACTGATATCTTAAAAGTATTGAATCAGTATGAAGCTGGTTGGGTTGATGGTGATACAGAGAAACAAAAAGGAAAAACTGTTGATTTAGTTAATCACAAATTAAAGATAGCAATTGAAATAAAAGATGATACTAAACACAGCTTAATTTCAAATTCAAAAGTAAATGCCAATGATTTAAATATAATGAATATGCGATACGGTGATCATATTAAATCTGCAAACAGTAAATTTAAGAATTACCTTAATTATAAAACAGTAATATTGTTTCGTTTTTCTAATTTACCAGACATAGTTAAGTACGTAATTGAAGGTTTGGTTCAAATAGTATTTTCGAAAGAAGATATTAGTTATCAGCGTAGAGTTGGAAAATATACCAAATATGCAAAAAATGAAGTTGGAGGATTTTTGCTTCATAACGAGATAAATATAAATGGTAACAATATCTGGTACTTTACAAATTATTTAGCAAAAGATGAGAGGAAATTAGATAAATTTGAAATCAAAAAGATAACAGGTTGGAATATAATAGATATTTAAATATAATGTACACTAAATTTGCCAAACTCTATTTTAAATGTTATTCATAAACTAGCTTTGTCCTTTAATTCAAATCAACTAACTACTAGAAAGGTAGGTCTATGATTTCAGTCTGTGTTTCAAATAATAATGCATTCGCGTATCTTTTTTGGAGATGGGTTTTTAGGAAGTTCGATGGTATTGTTTTGTGGTTCTGGGTTTTTTACTTTACAACTTGCCCAGTCCGGCGCTTTGTCGGTTTTGGGAGTAGATAACTCCATTGCTCAGATTGAGCTAGCGAGGAAGAATTCAATTAACCCTAATACTTCGTACTGTGTTGGTGATATTTTTACTCAATACAGTGGAATTCCTGTCGATATTATAACAGCACCGTTTGTGGTGAATTATGCAAGAACTGTACCAATTCTCAAGCATTTCTTCTCTCTAATATTCAAGTCTCTTAAAGAGGGAGGTAAAGCGGTTCTTGTTATCGATCTCCCGAATGGAAAAAACCTAAAGAGATTTGGTGCAATAAAAACTCTTAATGGTAAGAGTGTTGATGAAACAAGGATTTCAATAGACTTGTTTAATGACAATGAAAGAATCTGTACACTCACCGGTATTTATTACAAACCAGATACAGTTGAAAGACTGCTTTTGGATGTAGGATTCCATAGAGTTACTTGGTGTACACCAGTTATAACTAAGGAAGGTCTAAATAAATATGGATCAAAATTCTGGGAAGGGTACATTCAAGATCCTGAGCTGGGTTATGTCATAGCTTACAAATAAACAAACTTGCGTCACAAAACGACACGGTTTTTTTTATTTAGCTATCTCTCATCTAATAACCCTGCTATACTTTTAAAATGAAAC
>CAZFXF010000070.1:0-1550 GCA_964522965.1 uncultured Candidatus Saccharibacteria bacterium | reverse complement strand
TTTCTGGAGCATAACCCATTTTATTTAGATTCCACATTTCTTGTGGTGTAAGATCACTTGTTGTAACTGTATCTTTAGGCAAACTAGGATTATGTGATGCTGTACCTATCATAAGCATTTCTTGAAAACCCATAAATGGCAGTATTGTTGTTTCAATACCTACAACAGCATTTGCTCCTACTTTTTTTGCTTCATTTGTAATTCTCTCTAAAGCTAGGTGTCTTGTTTTATTAAATATATCTGAAAATTCTCTTATTTCCCCTCTTGCAAGAGTTTTGAATGCTCCAATAAGTCCACTTGCAATACCTATAGAATAGGCGACATTACCAAAAACGAATTTCTTTGGTTCATATCCTGCGTCGTGTTGAGCATACATATCTTGTCCATCAGCTGAAGTACTAAATGCTAGATTTTCTTTTTGACCATTATTATTTTTTGTATGAAGTGCTGAACCTATTGAAAGAAATTCAATATTTTGTCCGTGAAATACTATTTCACTTGTAACGCCTGTAATTCCTATACTACCTTTATCTTGAGCTTCTTTTTCCATTCTAGCTAAAGCAGAAGCTCTACCTTCTTCTATAAGGCTTGTAACTTGTGTAATTTCTCCACCTGCTATTGCTCTAAAAGCAGAACCAATACTTCTTCCAAAACCTAGTGAATGAACACTATTTCCAACAACGATATCACCTGCTTTATAACCTATTTTATCTAAACAATAAATTTCATTACCTGATAATCCTGTTGTTTTCATTTGTATTTTTTAATTATTTTTTTAATATAAAGTGAAAAGAATCTATATATAAATATGATAACAATATATAAGCAAATATACCTAAGCTCCTTAAACCCTTAGGTAATTTATTTCTTATTTTTAATACTCTTGTGTCATCAACTTTAAAACCAATATCTCTTGCGAATCTAATAAAACTTGACCTTGTCATATAATGCATTTCAGACAATTTTTGTAAACCATTGTTAAATTTATTATCCTTATTTTTACCTAAAAGGTTTATAATGTAATCAGATGCAAACCTAGGTAAATAATTTATAAAATATATTTTATAATGTGGGTCTCTAAGAGAAAATCTATTTGGTACTGATATATATGCTACTCCATCATTTTTTAAAACTCTTTTTACCTCCATTAATACGAGACTTGGATTATTTACGTGCTCAATCAATTCAGACATATTTATAAAACCAAAAGTTTCATTTGTAAAAGGTAGTTTTTCACCACTAGCTTTTAGTACTTTTACATTATCCGAAACTTTCTTTCTAGTTTCTTCAAGATAAGAATCCTCAGTATCAATACCTGTTAAATCACTAAAACCATTTTCACTGAATTCTTTAAGTGTATATCCATAACCACAACCAAGATCCAAGGTTTTTCTACTTTTAAGATCTGGTATATATCTTAATAAATTATTTGTATGATTCATATAGTGAATATTATTTAATTGGTCTCATAAGTGGAAACATCTGAAGTTCACGCACTGGTTTGTCGGCAAGGAAAGCAAAGAATCTTTCTCCAAAACCGAAACCGCAAG
>CAZFXF010000069.1:0-1596 GCA_964522965.1 uncultured Candidatus Saccharibacteria bacterium | reverse complement strand
CAGATTTCCTAAAACTCGCAAGTAAAATAAAAACTGAATTTAAAGATATAAACCTGCTTCGTCAGGCTTGTACTCACCGTTCATATTTGAATGAAAATAAATCTTCAGGCCTTGAACACAATGAAAGGTTGGAGTTTCTTGGTGATGCAGTACTTGAGCTAGTGGTAACACATTTTCTATACAAAAAATTCCCAGGAAGAAATGAAGGTGAACTTACAGCTTATCGTTCAGCAATAGTAAATACCGTAAGCTTATCAAAAGCGGCAAGCTTTATGGGTATAAATGAATACTTACTTTTGTCAAAAGGAGAATCAAAAGATACAGGAAGAGCAAGATCAATTATTCTTGCAGATACAGTTGAAGCAATTATCGGAGCTATTTATGTAGATCAAGGTTATGATAGTGCAGAGAAATTTATTGCTAACTTTATACTAGAAGTTATTGATATTGATGAAATAATCGATAAGAAACTTTGGCTTGATGCAAAGAGTCGTTTTCAAGAAAAAGCTCAAGAGGAAACAGGTATAACTCCAACATATAAAACTATGAAAGAAACTGGTCCAGATCATAGCAAACTCTTTACTCTAGGTGTATTTATAGGTGATAAACAAATAGCTTTAGGAACAGGAATGTCAAAACAAGAAGCAGAACAAAAAGCCGCAGAAAAAGCACTAGAGGTAAAAGGGTGGTAAAAATAAAATAGCCCCGCCTCGGAGCCAATGGATCCATTGAGGCGGGTGTTGCAACCATGGTAAATACTTGACTTAAGGTCAGGCTTCGGCGAATACGGCCGATAGTTGATATTTACCTACGTTTTGTTTTGCAACGGGACGTTTAGTATTCATCCCCCAAATCAATACTAGTTTAAACTATTATATTTGTCCACATTAATAAAATCATAGCCCACTTTTAAACTTCACGATATAATATATTCATGTATCTCAAATCACTCGAGATTGTGGGTTTTAAGTCATTTGCAAAAAAGGCAAGTCTAAATTTTACTTCACCTATATCAAGTATCGTAGGGCCCAATGGTTCTGGAAAAAGTAATGTTGCAGAAGCATTTCGTTTTGTGCTAGGTGAACAATCCATAAAAAGCATGAGAGGTAAGAGAGGAGAGGATCTTATTTTCAATGGAGGAGGTGATGGAAATAGAGTAAATAGTGCTTCAGTAAAAGTAGTTTTTGATAATAGAAAAAAGATTTTAAATATAGATTTTCCTGAAGTAAGTTTGGAAAGAAGAGTTCATAGAGATAATTCAAATGAGTATTTTATAAATGGAAGCCAAGTAAGACTTAAGGATATTATAGAATTACTTTCAGGGGCACATATAGGTGCTTCAGGACATCATATTATTTCACAAGGTGAAGCCGATAGAATATTGAATGCAAATATTCGTGAAAGAAAAGAAATGATAGAAGATGCGCTTGGTCTTAAAATTTATCAATATAAAAAGACAGAAAGTCAAAAGAAACTAGAAAAAACTGATGAAAATATGAAGTCAGTAGAGTCTCTACGTCGTGAACTAGCTCCACATTTAAAATTCCTAAAAAAGCAGGTTGAAAAAGTAGAAAAAGTTGCTGAACTTAGAAGAGA
>CAZFXF010000068.1:0-1774 GCA_964522965.1 uncultured Candidatus Saccharibacteria bacterium | reverse complement strand
TGCAGAATTGTTTAAGTTTAATGATGATGTAATAGTATTCAAAAATCCTTTTAAGAGAGTTGGGTAGTTTTTTATTTGATTGTGGACCCGAGGAGATTCGGTCACAGATAATTTCCTCGCCGTCGCTCGGAAATTTCTGCGACCCCGACTCGCTGTCTCGCCTACTGGCTCGACATCGCTTTGTCTTTCTCATCTATTCTCAAGATCCAATACAAAAGGAAAAGCTGGCCTATGCCAGCATTTTCTTTAATTGTGGACCCGAGGAGATTCGAACTCCTGACCTTTCGCTTGCAAAGCGATTGCTCTACCAACTGAGCTACGGGCCCATTTTATTCTTTGATTAATTTACACTCTAACATTACTATGGGCTCAGTTCTGCCAAGACAGCTACGGGCCCATTTTAAACTTTATATTTTTGTATAGGCCCAGTTCTACCAAGACAGCTACTGACCCATGCAAATACAGCAAACACTATAACCTATATTTCTTTTAAAATCAAAGTCTGTAGTTTTCGCTACAGACTCGTTTTATACCTGTCTCCTGATTTTTTTCAAGAAGGTATAGGGTGATTCCCCAAAAGCAACATGAAAGGCATACCTAAGTCTCCTTTCACTGTGATAGCCTACTCTTCTTGCTATTTCCTGCAAGGAAAGTTCAGGAAACCTTCGCATGATTACAATAGCAGCTTCAGCTCGAGCTTGTTCGAGATAATGTAAAAGTGACTTTGATGTCAGATTCTTAAACGCACAACAAAGTGCAGTTTTACCAATCCCAAACCTCTTTGCAAAATCCACCAGACGGTGGTTACTTGCAAGATGTCTATCCACTTCATCTTTCAGAGTTTGCGCTAAACGCAACATCCTATCACTTGGAGTATACATAAGTTCTCCTTTCCACTAATATTCTACAATAAAAAATAATATATTTCAAATACTATTCCCCCATTTGTCCACGCATTCTTTGTTTCAATGTTAAAGTAACAATATGATCAAGAAAGTCTGGAAATTTACAACCTATTGATTCGAGTGATTTTACAAAGAATGAAGATTCATCTAGCTTTGGGGTACAATCAGGTTCAATTACATATACAGTATTTTTCTTTGTAATTATAAAATCAATTTTCGAATAATGTCTTAGACCAAAAATATCATGAACTTTTCTTGCTATATCTTCAATTTCCTTTTTAATTTTATAATCCAAATGCATAGCAATAATAAAATCAGGTTTGTTCTCCCCTGGAGGAAGAGCATAAATAAATTCATCTCTATACCATTCTATTATTCCAACTGAAACATCCATTCCGTCGATAAATTCTTCAATGATTACTTTATCACTTATTTCAAAAGTCTTTTTTATACTTGGTAATAAATCATCAACCTTTTTTACAACTATTGTAGATACTGCTGAATCACCTATATTTGGCTTTACTACTATTGGTAAAGGAAATCTATCTGTAATTATTTTTACACTTTCTGGTACTACATCATCTATGGATTCAAAAACTACATATCCAGGGGTTCGTATATCATGCTTAATTAAATTCCCTTTCATAAATATTCTATTCTTTGCCCAAATGGCTGAAAATGATCCTGGGCCAGTAAATCTTACTCCAGATGTCTCAAGATGATGTTGAATATTACCTTCACTACCATATTTTCCGTGCAAAGCATTGAATATTAAATCAAAACGAAGAACTGAATCAAATGGAGTAACTTCTATACCATTTATATGCCAGATATTTTCATCAGAAATAAATACATCGGTTGTATTATAT
>CAZFXF010000067.1:0-1844 GCA_964522965.1 uncultured Candidatus Saccharibacteria bacterium | reverse complement strand
CTTCTGAAAGTTTATTGTAATTTTCAAGTGAGAATTTTGAGTCTATAGGTATTATTTTATCCTTAACAAAAACAGCAGCATCGACTATTTCTCCATTTTTAAATGGGTATTGCATTTGGAATTGTCCTGGAGCCAAGACATTTTTAAGTAGTGTTTCCAAATAGTATTCGCCCAAAATTCCTCTTTGTTTTGGGTTTTTTAGTATATCTTGGAGGTTTTGGAGTTGATCAGCAAAAGAAAGTATTTGTTTATTACCCTCTTCTAGTTTTACAAGACCAGATGTTACTTCACGAATGAGTCTTGATGATTCTGATAATTGAACATGCATTGATTCACGCATATTTCTAGAGCTTTCACTTATTTTACTATCAACTGTTCTATTTATTTCATTTAATTGTTCTAGAATAAGTTTGAATCCAGTATCATCATTTTGCACTTTTTCAGGTTTTCTTGTACGAAAAAAGTTTATAGCCATTAAAATAATAGCTATTGCAATCAAAACAATAAGTATAATAAGTAGTGTTTCCATATTTATTATATGATACTATATTAGGCAATATATCACCATAATAATAAACAAATGATACACCAAACAATAAAAGATCAGATAAAAGATGCAATGAGAGCAAAGGATAGCTTGAAGCTTGAGGTACTTCGTGGTCTTCAAAGTCTATTTTCAAATGAACTTATAGCAAAAGGAAAAAGTGATCCATTGCTTGATGATGACTCTGTACTTGCACTTATTCGCAGAAGTGTAAAGCAAAGAAAAGATTCAATAGAACAATTTGAAAAAGGAGGAAGAAGTGATTTGGCAGAAAAAGAGAAGCAGGAACTAAGTATACTTGAAACTTTTCTTCCTAGCATGATGTCTAAAGATGAAATAAGGAAAATAGTTCAAGAAAAACTAGCAGGAAATACAATAGATAAAGCAAAGATAGGTCAATTTATCGGTGGCTTAATGAAAGATTTAAAAGGAAAAGCAGATGGAGCAGATGTAAAGTCTGTGGTTGAAGAGTTGGTTAAATAATATTTTAAAAAGGATTTTTTATAGAACTATATCTCTTGATCTACTTCAACATAGAAACTTGAGCCCTTACCCTCCCCTTGTGATTCTGCCCAAATCTTTCCTTTATGAGCATTTACAATTTCTTTAGCAACAAATAATCCAAGACCAGTACCGTGAATATTTTGTCTACTACCATTTGTAGCACGAGAGAATTTCATAAATAACTTTGGCAAAACTTCAGGAGCAATACCAATACCTGTATCTTTAACTGAAAATATTACTTTACCAGACTGTAAACTCAAACCAACATTAATCTTACCCTTAGGCGTATACTTCATAGAATTATCAATAATATTCATAATTATCTGTTTGAATTTATCAGGATCAACTTTTACCGTATATTTTTTGGTCTTATCACAATCAAAAACAACATCAAGCTTACTTTTTTCAATATTTGGCTTCAATTCGCCCATAACGTCACTGACCAAGTTCTTTAAATCAATTTTCTCAAAAGAATACTTCATAGTACCAAGTTCAATTCTAGAAATATTCAAATAATCATCAACAATGTTTGTAAGAGTTCCAGAAGATTCATATATTCTCACAATAGCATTTTTAACCTCTTCAGAAATAACACCCATATCCCCTTCCAAAATCAAAGAAGCATAACCTTTCATAGCAGTAAGAGGTGCGCGGAGTTGATGAGTAGCAAAAGAAACGAATTCAGACTTTTGTTTATCAAGTTCAGTAAGTCTATCATTGGCCTTTTGAAGATCAGTAGCAAGAAGTTCAATCTTTTCTCTTTGAGAGACTTCCTTGATGACGGATTTGATGAGGA
>CAZFXF010000066.1:0-1883 GCA_964522965.1 uncultured Candidatus Saccharibacteria bacterium | reverse complement strand
TGATCAAATCTCTTTTCGGATTAACGTGGGTTTTGTCCGAGCCTGATTTCTGACTTAAAACCCAAACATCAGGCACTCTCACCCAATATATACCACTGCTTAATATCAACTTTATGTACAAGTTATCTTTTAGATATACAAAATCGTCTTCCTCACCCACATGATTATCTTTTACAAAAGTATCGTGTTCAATTAGTGGATAAATATCACCAGGAAGCTGAACTGCCAAAAAACCGTAACTCATTCCGTTTCTGTTATCTAAGTGAAGTTTACCAATCCAGCGGTAAAAATTATTTCGAAAAGGCAAATCATCTATTTTTTTACCAGCGGGGTAAAGATTTGTTTTACTAAACATCAAGGCTCCCTCTACAAGATCACGAACTTGATTTTTGTATAAATCATCTATAACACTAAAATGGTTATTAGATACTACAAATTCAGAAAGAGTATATGGTCTGATTGGGGCAACAATTTTAGGAACCAGTGCGTGTAATATATTTTCTTTAAAATCTTTATTTATCGGAAATATTGGATGAGAAGCGTTAAAGTTATACAATAGCCACTTCTCTGAATCCACACCCAAGACAATATTAGTCATATTGTGAGCAAAAAGTTTTAAGGCCTCATCAAAATGCTCATGAAAAGCGCTTTTTTCGTTTATATTTTTAGGGAAATCTAAAATGGTAATAACTGAGTTATCTTTAAAGCTGAATATATACTGCATTGGTAGATTGTTTTCATTTTGTTCTCCCAAAACTATAACTGAAATACCTTTTTTTATTTTTGTTCTCTTAAATAGATATTTAATGGCGTCCAGACTAAAATAATGACCATTTTCAGGTAATCCAAAAGCTTTTCTTACTATAAAAACAACATTACCGAAAAGAACCTTTATACTTGTTTTTATTGACTTTAAAATTGAAATTTTAGTCAATGCTTCATTGTATGGAACGATATTTACATTCAGTTCTTTAAAAGTCTCCTTAAGCTTATTACTAAAATTAACGACATTATCACTAGTGTCCTTTCCAACATAAGGAAAAAAAGTAATATTCATTTTATCAGCCATATCAGCAGGAGTTATGTATACTTTATCCTTTATACCAAGTATTTCTTGAATAGTTTTTTGATTAATCATGTTGTTTTAGATTAATTCTAATTTTATCCATTATTAACTCTGAACTTTTTCTAAAATCTTCGACACTAGGATTATTTGGCAAAGATAGGTCTTCAGGCTTAATAATAGGTAAAACCGTCAATACCACTTTCCTTCTCCTCATAATGATATCCAATATTGAAATATTGAAAAGTGTGTCAATTGCGAGAGGAACTACTGTGGCATTTGTTCTGTTTGCCAAAAAACTAATCCCCCCTCTAGCACTACCTACTCTGCCATCCAAAGTACATTTACCTTCTGGAAAAATACAAACTGTTCTATTCTTTTTTAACAATGCAATATGATTTTCTAATGATATTTCATAATCTTTATGTCCTGAATATGTAGGGTAGCCACCCAAAAGATTAAAAAATAATCTGCCATAAACAAACCTTCTCCATTTCCATTCAGGAGTTTTATATTTTTCTATTGGATATATAACTGAGTATATTGGTAACTTTAAAGATAAAAAAGGGAAAATAAGTGGAATTACTGTAGGATCTAACTCGCTTGTATGGTTTGGCGCAATTATTATTGGACCATTCAAACCAACTAGATTTTCCTTACCCCTAATTTCTAATTTAATGAAAAATTTATAAAACGGTAAAAAAGTTAAAAAGAACAAATTCTGAATCACATATGGAACGCAATAATAGAATTTGTTCATAGCTCTTATTTCAGAATCAGAATTTTTTCACGGCACTCTGGAGAACAAAATGAACGTCCA
>CAZFXF010000065.1:0-1908 GCA_964522965.1 uncultured Candidatus Saccharibacteria bacterium | reverse complement strand
AGTGAAGAGTTAACAGCAATACTTGCTGTCTCACTATCTCGAATTTCTCCTACCATTATTATGTCTGGATCTTGGCGCAAAGCAGAACGTAGCCCCTCTAAGAAAGTATATCCTTTATCATTAACTTGAGTTTGAACAATTCCTTGTAAATGATATTCAATAGGGTCTTCAATTGTTATTATTTTTACTTCTGGGCTATGTACTTTTTTCAAAAATGCATAAAGAGTTGTTGTTTTTCCTGATCCAGTTGGTCCTGTCGTAAGGAGCATTCCATTTGGTTTTTTTATTTCACTTTCTATTATAGATAAAAGCTTTTTTGGAATGCCGAGTTCTTCCATAGGTATAGAAATTGTTTTTGGATTCAAAAGACGCATTACTATAGATTCATTATATGCTCCAGGAAGTATAGATGTTCTTATTTCTATATCATTACTACCAATACGAACACTAAATCTTCCATCTTGAGAATCTTTTTTTATATTTAATTTGAGTCCAGAAAGAAGCTTTATACGAGAAAGTAATAGGGAATAGGTTTCCAAATCAAAATCAATAACATTTACCAAAACTCCATCAAGTCTATATCTAAGTCTTATATATGCTTCTTCTGGTTCTATGTGAATATCTGAAGCGTCGGTTGATAAAGCCCCAGCAAGTATTGTTTCTAGTATTCTTGAAACTCTGTAACTCTTTTTCATTGAAAGAGTAGTTTTTAGTATTTCTACAATAGCTGGGAGGTCTTTTATTTTTTTTACGATTTCTCCAATCTCTTCACTAGAAATTTCGAGTGAACCAGCTTTTGATTCATAAGCAAAAGAAAGGTCTTTATAGGTACTCCAAGCTTTTTCAAGGCTTGAAGTTGAACACATAACTAGTATAGGTTCATAACCTTTTTCTTTTAAATCATTTATTATTTCATCTACTTTTGGATCTGCGGGGTTTCTTACTCCAATTTTTATTTTTCTACCAGTAATTGCAAAACCTGCCACCTTTGTTTCTCTCGCAGTTTTTTCATCTATTAATCTTAAGGCATCGGTATTTATAGATACTGCTGATAAATCTATATATTCAAGATTGTGTTTTACTGAAAGCAATTCAACTAGTTCTTCCTCCTCTCTTTTCAAGAGGTCATTCATTTTTCTCTTTTGCTTATCTTCATCAAATGTGATCATAATATACACAATTATACTGCCAAACTAGCTTACTTGGTAGAGTAGGCAAGTGGTATAAGCCAGAGTAGCTGACTTGGTAGAATTAGCTAGTGGTATAAGCCAGAGTAGCTCAGTTGGTAGAGCAACGCTTTCGTAAAGCGGAGGTCGCGGGTTCGATTCCCGCCTTTGGCTCAATATTTATCCACCTAATATATTGCTTTTTAAAATGATAGGAGTATATTTTATTTGGGTGGTCATTGTTCTTTTTTGTGTTTATGGGGCGGTGGGAGTCTAATCGTGACTACTTCGGGTTCTTCATACAAATCTTCAGTGCCCAGATTCACAAACCCCACCTCTTTCACCACAAGTTAAAGTGTCTACCACTTTTAAACCTGTGAGAACACCGAGCTTTGACCACCTTTTCTTATAACCCAAGCCCCCGCTTAGGGTTTCTTTTTTTAATTACTAAATTTAACAATATTTTATATAGGAGTAGAGTAGTGGTGGGTGGTTCAGGTGTTCTTTAAACAGTTGCGATACCTCTTCCTAGGAGAGGACTTAATACGCCCCGTTGCGGGGTTAAAAAAAAGAAAAATCGTTGCTGGATATAGTGTCGATGAGGCTAATAACACTGCTTCACTTCATTCTTACTTGAACCACCCGCTTTTTCAGCGCCTTTCCTAACGGACTAGCGCTTTTCTTTTGCTTTATTTGTATTTCTGATACTCTTTTAATATGGATTTGGATAAAGTAGAAATAA
>CAZFXF010000064.1:0-1918 GCA_964522965.1 uncultured Candidatus Saccharibacteria bacterium | reverse complement strand
AGGAATTGATTTTGGAGGTGATTCAATGTCTGATTATAGAAATATTCATGGAAAAAGAGGTAAGTTTCAAGAACAACATATGGTATATAAAAGAAAAGGAAAAAATTGTTTAATGAAAAACTGTGATGGAATTATAGAAAGAATAGTTCTAGGTACTAGGTCAACTCATTACTGCAACAAACACCAAAAACTATCCAAATAAATAAGAGTGTGAGCCTATTTCATGTAATATTATTAATCTTTCATCTTTATCTATTTCATAAATTAATAACAAATCACCTTTTATATGACACTCTCTCAGACCTTTTAATTTTCCATTTAATTCATGATCCTTGTATTTTTCCGGTAAAAGACTTCTCTCTTTTAATATATTTAAAACCGTTTCAAGCAATTCAATTTTAAATTTTCCAGATAGAACTATCTTCTTAAGTGATTTTCTAAATCTTGAAGTATAAGATAATTCATACGGCATTATTTGAGTATATCATTTAACATTTCTTTTGTTGAAGAAAACCTCTTTCCATGTCTTTTAGTATATAAACTCTCTTTTTTTATATCTAAAATAAATTTAGGATTATTTAATACACCTTTATTTTCTAAATTAAAAGGTATGGATTCGGTCTGAATTACTTTGGTTAAAAAAGCCTTTATAGCTGATGATATATCAAGACCAATACTCTCTACAACTTTCTGTGCTTTAGCTTTTGTATCTTTATCGATACGAATACTTATTATTGAATCATTAATTATTGACATATAATATAAGTATATACAATGTATATACAATGTCAATATAATTATTTATCGAGTAAACGATAGAGTAAGACACCTGAGGCTACCGAAACATTTAGAGATTCTTTATTACCTTTCATTGGAATCTCTACTATTTTATTACACATATTTAATATTTCTTTATCTATACCCTTTGTCTCTTCTCCAAGGATTATAAGTGTATCTTTCACGATTTTTACATCTTTATAATCAACTGAATTATCATTTTGTTCTAAAGCAAAAATTTCAAATCCTTGTTTCTTTTTTATTTCAATTAAATCTTTTATTTCTTTAATATATTCCCATTCCATATTCTTTTCAGCACCCAATGCCACCTTTGCCAAATCTTTCCTTTCACGACCAAAGCGATCTACAGGACTTGGACTTACCCCGCATATATAAATCTTCTTTATTCCTACACCATCAGCAGTTCTAAATATTGACCCAACATTATGAGTACTGCGTATGTTGTTTAAAGCAAGACAAATCTCTGGCTTTTGTGTTATCATATCCCTACTATATATTAGATTTTATAAACATCAACATGCTTTCACTACTTCCAGGATTATTAGCTTTTGAACAACTTGCCCCATTTTTACTACGTTTAACACTTGGTTTTATCTTTATTCATTGGGCATATAAAACATGGAAAGTAAAAACCGAGAGTTCTGAAGCAGTATTTTCAATCCTATTTGGTGTACTAGGTTTACTATTCATTTTTGGCCTATTTACTCAACTAGCAGGTATAGTTTCATTTATATATTTTGGTATAAAGCTCTACGGTAAGTTAAAAGAGAAAGCATTTCTTACTGATGGAGTTAATTATTATGTAATTCTACTTATTATATCTTTTTGTCTTATAGTAAGTGGTGCGGGTACATTTGCTTTTGACTTACCGTTATAAAAAAGGTATATTCTTTTTTGTCTGCAAAAAGTTAGTTAGTGTATAGAATGCGCCTATAGCTGTTTTGGTAGACAAGCGACAATTATAGGATATAGTTTGTTTAAAATTTGAAAGTAAAATAATGCGCCTGTAGCTGTTTTGGTAGGACCAGAACAAACTATGGTAGTATTATTAAAATTAAATAGAAAGTAAATGCGCCTATAGCTCAGTTGGTAGAGCATCTCCCTTTTAAGGAGTGGGTCG
>CAZFXF010000063.1:0-1985 GCA_964522965.1 uncultured Candidatus Saccharibacteria bacterium | reverse complement strand
AACATGATCCTAAACTTCCAGAATTTATGAGAGATGCAATATATGAGTTTTGCGAAAGGAATAAGTAAGAAATTAAAACCTATTTAAATTTGAATTAACGAAACGTCTTAATAATAAGGTATAATAAAATAAAAGTTTTTTAATTCAGGATTTATTAAAAATTTAGAAGTTACATATAAAATGGGATACCGATATACCTACATATTAATGGCCGCAATCTTTCTTATTTTTTGGTTATCTATATTTATTTGGCGAAAAACCAATAGAAAAGAGATGCTAACGATGTCTTTAATTTTAGCAATATTCGGACCTATTTCAGACATTCTCTACACCAAAGATTGGTGGAAACCTCTAACTTTAACAAACACTGCTATAGTTTTGAAGCGGTTATTGTTGGTTTTACCATTGGTGGAATAGCTTCAGTAATTTATGAAGATATTTTTAAGAAAAAGATAAAAGTTCGCAAAGTTTCAAAAACAAAAGAAATCAAAAGAAATTATCATCTTTTTTCAGTTATTGCAGTTGCATTGATTTTGTTCTTTGGAAGTTTCTATTTATTAAATTTTAATAGTTTTCATTCAACAATTTTTTCCTTGGTTATACCCACAATTGTTATTTGGATCAAAAGAAAAGATTTAATTATTGATTCTTTAGCAACCGGATTTCTTTTGGTTATAGTTGCTTCATTAGTTTATTCTTTTTTAGAATTCTTAACTCCAAATTGGATTCAGATTTTTTGGTTATTTAAGAATGTTCCAAATGTAATAATATTCAATCTGCCTATTGATGATATACTGTGGTACTTCCTAGCTGGTCTATTTATAGGACCACTATATGAATATTGGAAAGAAGGCAAGTTGGTTAATGTGTAGTAATTTCTTAAAATCCTAAGTTGTAAATGATTCGCTAACTATTTCTATGCACACACCCTGCCCAGCAACAAGGTCTCCTCTTCCCTTCATTTAACTCTTCTATAGTTCTTTTTATTCTATGTGCTCTTGTTTCTACTTTTTTGGGAGAAATAACCCAACAAATAAATTCGTTGCGTGCTAGTGGTGTTATGTCTTCCCAAGCAGAAAGTGCGGATTTGTTTTTCGATAAAGCGAGTTTTAGATCTGGAGGGAGAGAGTGAGGCATATTTTAAAACACAGCCTAAGCTAATATGCCATTTCTCTAATATGTCTTGAGCCTGAAAAATAATCCAGAAATTGGTGTAATTTAAATCCAAAAAACAACAAAAGTAAAACTAAAATGTGCCATTTATATTTATAAACAAAATTATTTAATGTATTCAATGTTTTCTGAAATGTTTCAAAAGAACACAACCACCTTAGAAATAGAGATAATGCCATAAAAATTATTGGAAGATAAATCAAATTGGATTTAAGTGCTGTCTGTGCGTCTGAATAACTTATTACACAATCTCTCATACCTCCTCTGCAGACATACACCGGATTAACAAAACTCTCTATTAGACTAATGAGCGGATTAAAATAAAATAAAAATATACCCAAGAAAATAATTAACTTATACTTTCTAATGAATTGAAATAAGTTCATTTCTGAACTAACACCTAAACTATTTTTTTGAATATTGGAATCAATTCTTTTTCCAATAAGATAACCAACGACACCATTCAAAATGAAAAATAAAAAAACACTTAAAACCATAAAAAAGGGGTCCACTAGAATAAACCCAAAAAGTGAAAGATACAAAGTAAAATAACTTCCGATTATATCTGATAATGTCTTTATTGGGATAAATGAATCTGCAATACCTGAAGTAAATGAAAGTACAGCTAACCCTAATCCTAATATAATACCCTTAGTTGAATTACTCATGTATAAATTATACCTAATTATTCGTAAAATATACAAAGTAAAGAGATGAGATTTTTGAGCTTGGATGGGGTGAGATTGCGAACCACTGAGAAGCCCGTTGGCGGATGGGGCCGATTCGCCTACAATTTTTTCTCGTCGCCACTC
>CAZFXF010000062.1:0-2026 GCA_964522965.1 uncultured Candidatus Saccharibacteria bacterium | reverse complement strand
AGTATGGTTTGTGAAAAAATAATTAGAGGATTAAAGGGATACAATATATGTATAGTATCTGGTTTGGCTCTAGGTATAGATAGTATTGCTCATAGAATAGCACTTGAATGTGGAATACAAACTATAGCTTTTCCTGGATCGGGTCTAAATGAAGATGTATTGTATCCAAGAAATCACAATGCACTTGCGGAGGAAATTCTAAATAAAGGAGGAGGACTGATTTCAGAATTTGAAAACAATCAAGTTGGAGCATATTGGACATTTCCAAAAAGAAATAGACTTATGGCAGGAATATCTCATGCAACTCTCATCATCGAAGCAGAATTACAAAGTGGAACACTTATAACATCAAAACTGGCTAGTGAATACAATAGAGATGTTGGAGTAGTTCCAGGAAGTATTTTATCTTCCCTTTCTGATGGACCAAACATGCTTTTACGATTGGGAGCAATTCCCATAAGAAATAGTGAAGATATACTAGAAATGCTTGGCATAAAAAATATAAACGAAAATAATAAACAAAATGTATTACCACTGGATCTAACGGATAATGAAAAGAAAATTTATGAAATAAAATCTAGAGGTATACAAAATATTGAAAATATAATAGAACAAAGTGGTTTAAATATAGTTGATTTTAATATTGCTATGACAGGACTTGAAATGAAGGGTTTATAAAAACAATAAATCTCTATCTATATCATCGATATCAGTTCCCTTTTCATTATGATTCAAAGCGTTTTTTGTAGAAGCAAGATAAACTATTCTTTTACCATATTTTTCTTCAAGTTTATCTATACTTTTATGAATATCTTCAAATTTATCTATAAAATTACTTTCGCCAAATAGATCATTTTGTGAAGCATTTTTGGGAATTAAACCAGATAAAGTAACACCGACTGTTCTATACTTTAAATCTTTTAAATATATTTTATCAAAATACTTTGTTGCTTCACTAAGTATTATTTCTGGTGAATTGCATGGTAAAGGTAAAACTACTTTTATACTTCTATAAGAAAAATCTTTTGTTTTAAGAAATATAAAAACTTCTTTTGAAACCAAGTTATAATACCTCGCTTTATTACAACTATCTTCTATATGTTTTGATAATTGGGATAATAAAAATACTTTATCATTTGTAAAAGGGTGAAATGATCTTGTCTTTTGGATTGAACCATATATAGTCTTTTTATTTTTATCAATATCAACAATACTCTCGCCCTTTAATTCATACCAAATTATCTCATGGGGTTTTGATAAATTTTCTTTTATCCAGTGTCTATCTTTTTGAATAAAATCAAATACTGTATTTATTCCTTTTTTCTTTAAAAAGACTGCGGTACTTGGGCCGATTCCCCAAACTTTTTCTATATTTGTTTTTTCAAGAAATTTATTTATATCTTTTTTATATATAAAGGTTAGGCCATTTGGCTTTTGCCATTTTGAAGCGAGTTTAGCTAGAACTTTTGTTGGAGCTAAACCTATAGATATAGATAGATCCAATTCTTTATTTACTTCATTTTTTATTTTCCTTGCAATATCTTCATAAGACATTTTAAAGGGTTTATTCCAACCTGTAAGATCAGCAAAACATTCATCTATACTGTACTCTTCAACTTTATCAGTATATCTTCGAACAATATCGAACATCTTTTTTGAATAACTTGCATACGATCTATAGTCCCCAGGTAAAACTATGACATTTTTAAAATCCTTTCTAATTTTAAATATCGGCATGCCACGAACTATTCCTAAAGCCTTTGCTTCATAAGAAAGTGCCGAAACTATTCCCCTTTCTTCACCTGTTACTACTGGTAAGCCTTTGAGTTTTGGATTTTTTGCAACTTCTACACCAACAAAAAAAGCATCTCCATCCATATGGAAAATTACTTTTTCTTTTTTATTGTTTTGCTCAAATAGATTTAGAGTAACTATATTATAATATAAAAGAATTATATTTTACTACTTCTTGCTTATCTTCTTTGTCTTTATTTTTTCTACTTTCTTTGAAGATTCTTTATTTTCT
>CAZFXF010000061.1:0-2223 GCA_964522965.1 uncultured Candidatus Saccharibacteria bacterium | reverse complement strand
TTTCAAAAGAAATATGGAATAACAGGAGAGGGAGGGGTGGTTGGTAAAAAGACTATAGATCTACTTAATAGTAAGTATTCAGTTAAGGGAATTAATTAATTCTTGTTTTGCAACTTCTTCATCACTCCAAGGTTGCTTTTCTCCATTTGGACCCATTATATATGGATCAGTTCCTTTACCTGTAATTAAAACCACATCACCTTTTTTTGCTAGTTTTATACCTTTGCGTATAGCTTGTCTTCTATCCATAATAATCTCTAGCTGATGATTCTTTATTCCTTTTGCAACATCATTAACTATATTTTGAGGATTTTCATCATAAGGATCTTCATTTGTAAGTATTATATGATCACAATATTGATCAGCTATTTTCCCCATCTCTGATCTTTTCCAGGTATCTCTACCACCACCTGTACCGCCAAGAATTGCAATCTTTCTTTTATTTGGAAATGCTTTATATAGTTTTTCTAAAGAATCAGCTGTATGAGCATAATCTACAACAACATCAAAATCTTGACCTTGTTTTATAAACTGCACTCTTCCTAAAACTTGTTTGAATTCTTTTATACCTTGTTTTATTGTAGCTTCATCTATACCAAGTTCTTTACAGAGACTATATGCACCGGAAACGTTGTATTTATTAAAATCTCCTATAAGAGTGGTTTCAATATCATTTCTCATATTGAACTTTATTTTTTTATCAAATTCATAAGATAAAAATTTATCACTTTCTTTATCATCACCATTAACTACAATTATTCTAGGTCTTTTATTTGATCGGCTCAATTCTTTTGCAATTTTTAATTTTGCATCTCTATAGTTTTCATATGAACCATGAGCTTCAATATGTTCAGGTGAAAGATTGGTAAAGACTAGGGAATTGGGGTAAATAAATTTATGACGGAAGTTCAATACACCTTGTGATGTTACTTCCATAACTATATAGTCACAACCGGATTTTACAGCATTGTATATAAAGTTTTGAATAAAGAATCTTCCAGGCATAGACATTTTGTATAGATTTGGTTTTGTTTCATCACCGATCTTTATTCTTATGGTATTTGAAACTGCAGTTTTATATCCAGCTTTTTCTAAAATTGCATTTATTATTTCTGTAGTTGTACTTTTTCCTTTTGTTCCTGTAACAGTAATTATATTTATTTTTTTCCCTGGGAAACCATAAAGTATTGCTCCGGTTAGACTTAATGAATAGTGATACATAGGTTGAAAAAAACTATATATATATTTGGGTATTAATTTTCTTATTTTACCTAGTATTTTATCAAGCATATATTTAATTTATTTTAATTTTTTCCTAGTTCTTTTAGTGCTAGTTTAACTCTTGCTCCAGTTCCTATATCTTTTGGAATTTTACGTAGAACATCTCGTGCTTCTTCTGGGGAATAGCCAAGAGCCTTCAGTGCTTCTATAACATCAATATCACCTGAAACTTCAACACTATCTATATCTACTGCTCCAAGTTTATCTCTCAATTCCAATACTATTTTTTCAGCTGTCTTTTTTCCAATTCCAGATATTTTTACAAGGTGAGCAACAGAACCACCTTTTATAGAATTTATAAGAGTATCAACACTAGCAAGGGATAGTATGTTTTGAGCACCTTTAGGTCCAATTCCTGAAACAGAGATCAAGAGTTCAAAAAAGTCTTTATCTCTTTTTTCTATAAAACCATAAAGATCCATAGCATCATCCCTTACTACCATGTATATCCAAAACATAGTCTCAAATCCTTGTTTTAGGCTATGTATAGCATCAGAAGTTAAAAATACCTTATACCCAACACCTGATACATCAAGCACTATGTATTTATTATCTTTATGTATGATTTTACCTTGAAGTGAAGCTATCATGGCTCAATCATATATCAAGTCTTGTGTTTTTTGAAGCTGTATGTTAATTTGTAAGACACATAACAAATATATGCCTATAACATCTGGAGCAAAAAAAGCATTAAGAGCAAGCTATAAAAAGCGTGTTTTCAACCTTCGTATGAAGGCAAACATGGATTTGAACATTAAAAAGTTTAGAAAGTTGATTTCAGAAAAGAAAGTAGCAGAAGCAAAAGCACTTGTACCTAGTATATATCAAGCATTTGATAAAGCAGTAAAGAAAGATTTTATAAAAGCAAATGCAAGCTCAAGATATAAGTCTAGAGTAATGCATGCTCTAAAGAAAGCAGAGGGAGTTAAGTAAAACAAAAAA
>CAZFXF010000060.1:0-2350 GCA_964522965.1 uncultured Candidatus Saccharibacteria bacterium | reverse complement strand
TACGCAGATCTACATCTTGCCAGTAACAGTTAGTTTTTTCATCAAAATGAGGCACAAAAGCAGGCTCTCTATTGTTAGCAACATATAAATTTGAGAATACATACACTACAGCAAATATTAGTAAACAAATTATAATGTACAAATATTTTTTTGTTCTTATTTTAGAAGATTCCGTTGGAAGAATTTCAGGAGTAGGATTTGTTTGTTGTGGTTCCATTTTATTTAGTGAATTTAAATGTTGAAAGGATTTTTATAAATTCTGGATTTGACCAACCCGAAGGACTTCCTGCGGTAATTTCTATTGCACCATCCCCATATTCACCATATGTAAAATAATGATCATTTTCAATTGTCTTTGCTCTAACTAATATGCCGTCTAAATAATCTTTTTCCCATATATAATTATCTCCCAAATATCTTTTCGCAAGGGATATTAAATTTTCTTTTTTTGTTCTTTTTGTGTCTGGTGAATAATCAAACTCAGAAAAAGTAATAAAATCTGAATGTGGTTCCCTATCTTTAGTCAACAAAGTGACAATAACCCCTCCCTCACCCGGGTCTTCTCTAAGTGTTAAATAAGGTGGATACTTAAATTCAAAGCCATAACTCTTGGTCTTATAAATTTTCCAGTTAGACATATCCGCATTATCAATAAACTTAAATGTAGAAAGGATTTTATTTAGAAATTCTAATTGCTCCTCAGTCTCCCACTGAATACTAATTCTGTTGCAATTTTTAAGATCTTTATCGCACGGAATCCAATTTTTAGCTGGATCAATAATCTTATATTCAATTACTTGATTACTTTTCGAAAACAATTTTTTCGCCCTCAAACCACCTATTTCTACATCTGAAATAGTAGGTGGTTCATCATAACCGTAGTCATGTTCTCCTCTTGGCAAAATGAATATCCCATTTGACATACCAATCTCCAAAATAATCATATTACCTGACATTACCGGAGTTCCAGGTATAACAGCTCCTTCTGGATATTTGAACTCAAACCCATACTCCTCATTTCGATATGTTTTCCAACTTTCTGTGGAATCCCCCATCTTCCAATAGTCTTCAACAAATACGTTTTCCGGAACCTTTGTTAATACATCGAAATTAATACCCTTTAATCGGTTTGTGGGTTCCGTTTTTCTATAAACACTGATTGCATAAGTACTTATTTCATACCGAGAATCGCCATACCTATCTATCAAATTTTGCCAATCTTTAAGAGATAAAAAACTTCCGAAATCTTTAGCTTCTAATAATTTAAACTTTCCCTTTTCATATTTAAAAACTGAAAAATAAACTGCATCCATAAATGGAACTTTTACTAAAATATTATTGTTTCCGATAAATTGCATATCGCTCGGACCCTCATTTGGACCACTTCCCTCGAAGCTATCTGCTTTTTGAACTTTTGCATACAAATCTTTTATACTTCCATCACTATCAAATTTCATGCCAGTAGATAAGATGGTTTCAACTTTGATTTGTTGCCAATTATTTTCAATTTCAGAGATTATATTTTTTTCGTAATTTTCAATATTTGCTGAAGTAGATAAACCAATATTTTGACCGTCACCTTGTAAAAACAGATAAACTGCTGATCCTACAAGTGCAATAAAAATAAACATTAAAATGTAGAAAATCTTGTGATTTGGTTTTGGTTGAGGGACAACAGGAGTAGGATTTGTTTGTTGTGGTTCCATTTAGTGTAATTATACCTCAAGAAGCCTTAGTATTCATATATGTAAAAATCTATTTATACAGATTATCTGTAGTAATGCTGGTTACAGTGTAATTAGTAGTGTTATACCTATCTATATATAACTTATAGAACGGTTTCATATCATTTTCATACTCATAGTCACTCAATGTCCACAACAAAACAAACTCTGAATCGTTTAACCAGAAACCGTCTTCATACGAACATGGAGTGCCGCAAGATGCTAGTATCTTTGAACTCTTATCCCCCTTATTTATTAGGTACACTCTTGAATCTGGCTCACTACCAGAGTACACACAAACTTTTGATTTAGAATTTGGACTCACAAAAAGCCTTCCCCCAACAGAAGTGTCGCATGCTGTAAGAGCACTGCTTTCTGGCTCTATTGTTTCACTCTGAAGAGTATCGACCTTAAAACTATCCTCGTTTAAACCTTTTTTATTTATCCAAGATAAAAATACTTCATTTTTTTCTATATCTTTTAGAAAATCAATCGAGTTGTGTCGCAAATCCTTGTAAAACAAAAAAGACACAATAACTACAGCTACAGAAATAATTAAAAATATTTTATTAGATAATATTTTATACATCTAACCTATATATTAGCCCCCTCTCAGGATACACAGC
>CAZFXF010000059.1:0-2457 GCA_964522965.1 uncultured Candidatus Saccharibacteria bacterium | reverse complement strand
GCACTAGGGTTTGTGGAACCCTCAGTTCGGGTTCAAATCCCGATAGCCACACAGACAAGTTCAAATCCCGATAGGTATACCTATCGGGATTTGAACTTGGTTGACTATCAGCGACAAGCTCAATGCTTGTTGCGTGGGGTTTGAACGAAATGCCGGTACACAAATTATGAACATGAGAAGTTGGGTACATGACTTTTCTTTGTAGTTATTTTTGTCACTTTTTCTGGGGGTCGAGGAGCAATGTTTTTATTGAGCACAAAGTGCGAAAAGAAAAACATATGCGAGGTGACCAAATCCTGATTCATAAATACTAAAAATCTCCTTATCAAATAGGGGTGTTTAGTTACAACATTTATGTACACTTTCGGGAATAACGTGCAAGGTTGGAATTGGTATACTTAATGGATGAGTTTAGAACAAACATTACTTTCCACAGAAGAAGTTCAGGGGTTTTTAGATGAGTATTATGAAAGTCCTGTTTCAGAATTAAGGTACATTTCAGGCGGTAAACACTCTGAAGCATTTTCGTATGTTCAAGATGGAAAGAATTACGTTATTAGGTATAACCAAAATAATAGGGGATTTTTGAAAGATCGGTATGCTTATAATTATTTCTCAACAAATGAAATATTAATTCCAAAAATATATGATGTTGGAAATTATAATGACAATATTTTTTATTGTATTTCAGAAAAAGTAGAAGGAGAGACTCCGAAGGAGCAATATAAAAGAGGGGATTTTAGTTCATTACAAATTCAGTTTGAAATGATAGAGAAAATTAAAGATGTTGAAATTCCAGAAGAATACACTGGCTTTGATGAATTTGAAATGGGTAGAAATACAAGATTTAACTCATTTAAAGAATACTTAGAAAGCATATATAACAGTAAAGATATTGTTGATTGGGAAAAGTTAAAATTGCTACCATTCTTTGGTCAAGACTTTTTAGATTATCTGGTTCAAAAGGTAGAAGCTTTAGTTAAGTATTCAGATAATATTAGAGAACTGTCTCACGGTGATTTTGGAAATGATAATCTTTTTATTAAAGATGGAAAAGTTTCTGGTGTCATAGACTGGGAACGAACTAGAGCTGGGGATCATTTTTTGGATGTAGGAAGGGTTGTTTTATTTTGTCCAAACAGAGAAGTTACCGTACAAGTAGTGTTAGATTTTTATAAAGATAAAAGTTACGAACATTATAAGGAAAGAATAGCGTTAGGTGTGTATGTTGCGATGTTAAGAAATTATGGAGCCGCATTAAGCGAAGGTAAGGAAAGTTCCTGCAAAAATTATCCAAATACCATAAAACAGTTTGAAGAGTTATTTTGTTTGTAAAAAAGTAATCCCAGTTCTAATACTGTCTACGACAGTACGCTAATCGAGAACATCAATAAATTCAAAGGTTATTTTTTGTACCCAATCGGGAATAATGGTATAGGCTGGAACTGGTATACTTTATTTCAAAATGAAGATACTACTTAAGTCCAAATACCATGTAATCATAGTTTCCTTCTATATACTTTTCTGTACATGCTTTTTCTTTTTTACTGAACTACCGCAAAAGCTGTTCGCATTTAATACTAAGGACTTAATCATACTGTTTCCTTTGTTAGTTGTCTCACTAAGTATATTCTTTGCTGCCAACTACTTTTTGAAGTTTGGAATAGTTGCTTTAAATAAAAGAAACTTATCTAAGTTACCTATAATTATTTTGTATGCAAGTTTACTGATTGCGATTCCAGAGGAAATTCTTTTTAGGGGTATTATCCAGACATACTTGTTTTTGTATTTTCAAAGTACTATTTCTCTTATAGGTGTTTCTTCACTAATTTTTGGCATTGCTCACATTCTAAATGGAGCAAAAGGTTTCAGTCCAAGAAATTGGAATTGGAAATTAGTCACTATGACTTTTTTGGCTGGTATTTTTTTAGGACTAAGTTTTTATATCACTACAAGTTTGGTCGTACCAGTGATACTCCATGTTCTATTTATATTAATGATGAAAGTCTTTATTAAAGATACAGTGTAAACACGAGTAGGGTAAATTATTTTTGCATCATCTGAGTTCTCCCTCTTCGCTTTGGTCCAAGACATGAACTTGCTAGTTCAGCTACGAAGGGACACGTAATCCCGTACCACAAGGGTGTTGCTAAAAACATAGTCGCAGGGCTCCTTGTTTTGAGGGAATCTACGACAGTACACCACTTCGTGAGTACACTTCGCGGCGCACGCACCAATCAAATCTATTTTGGTCATTATAGCCAAGCCATGAAGTCGCTACTTCAGACCTGAATTTGCTAATTCAAAATCTCCTTATTAAACGGGGGATTTTTAGTTAGAAATATATTTATGTCTCCCGGCGTGATTTACTAATCGCCTTTAGAGAATTACAGGGGAGGTTGGAACTGGTATACTGTGGCAATGAAAGAACTTTATAATAATACCCAGGAACCTTTA
>CAZFXF010000058.1:0-2461 GCA_964522965.1 uncultured Candidatus Saccharibacteria bacterium | reverse complement strand
TCTGGTAGCAATACTAGAATGAAACGGCAAAATCCTTACCCCAATGCAAGGCCGTATCGATAATCATTTTGTGATATGTCGGGGTGCCGCTTGATCCTTGTGGTAACACAAGTGACAGATAAATGACTGTTGCCACGTGAGATAATAGTGTTAGATTTAAATTTAACTTGGATATATTTAAAATATTTTAAGATTAAGTGTTAATTTAATATTATTATCTCACGTGGTACAGAATTCGGCTTATAGATACAAACCCGTAAATGAAAAACTCTCCGAAAGGAGAGTTTTTCATTTATCTACCTATTAAATACAGTTGTTTGATTTCGGCCGCAGTTAGGGCTCTGTTATAATACCTAACCTCATCAATTTTTCCCGGAAAATACTCTCCCAAATCACCACCTACATGAAACCTGGAGTTACCAGAAGCTGGCCCAGTGCAAGGATCATCTGCATTTAATTTTGTACCATTTAGATAAATCTTACTGGTTGTTCCGTCATTCGTAAGAACTACATGATACCAAGTCTTTGCAACCAAAAAAGCATCTGTTGTATTTACTGCACCACACTCTCCAAACAAAACTCCATCAGTATCTATTTCATAATATAATTCCCCGGTATTAGTAGTATCTATAAGAAATATAAGATCATTATTCCCCCATCTACCAACAAGTCTACCAAAGGTATTAACCCTATCAGCATTAAACCAAAGTGAGACTGACATGTTTGAAGTATCAAGTGACGCCGTATCCGGAGCAATAACACTATCTGATGTTCCATTAAAACTTAATCCCTGACCAATCTTACCCGGAACTTTTGCCGTCGAGGTTGCTCGACCGTTATAATATCCGTTATTGTTATTACTACTTCTATCATATACTTTGTCCGTTAGGTCTGCTCCGTCAAATGACCAACGCAACAACAAACCAGAATTAAGAGTACTGAATCCGCTTACATTATTTTGCGAACTATTTATTTTTGATTCACTTGCAAGATATAAACTTTTCACCTCACTAGCACTCAGAGCTCTGTTATATAACCTGACATCATCTATTGAACCATTGAAAAAGAAAGAGTTGTCATAACCAATTTTTTTGATTCCTGATGGGGTTATAATGGTGTCTGATGATGCGGTTCCATCTGCCACACCGTTCAAATAGAAAGTGGTATTGGATGCTCCATTTCCATTTTTTACCACAACTACGTGTTGCCATACACCATTCTGCACATTACTCGTACCCATATAATCATTTACAGCGGTTTCAGTTAAAGTAATCTTATTTGTATCAGATATTTGAAAAACCCAACCAAACGAAGCGGAAGCATCATATATTGGTGACCAACTAGTCCCCTGTCTCTTTATCCAAGCAGAAATAGTAAAGCTGGTGTCCAGATTCAAACTAGCATTGTCAGCAATATCTATTTCTCTGTCTGTTCCATTAAAACTAAGTGCTTGTCCTTGCTTTCCCATAGTTTTTGCACTAGTAGTTGCTCCCACCGCCAAATAACCATTGTTACCTCCAGCAACATCATAAATTTTATCAGTAGTATCCTTACCATCAAAAGTCCAATACCCAACCAGACCATTTTTTATAAAATTATTATCTGATGAATTCATTTTTATCAAACCCGATTGATATAAATTTGATACTTCTGAAGAAGTTAGTGCCCTGTTATATACTCGAACCTCATCTATTGTTCCTGTCATAAAACCAGTACCGTCCGCCTTTCTTCCAATATTTACAGAATCACCATTATCACTAAAAGTAGTAGTAACTGCGGCTCCGGACAAAACAGAGACACCGTTTTTATAAATAGTGTTTGTTGAACCATCAAATACACATACTATAAAAGCCCACTCTCCATTTATCAAAGTTCCAGCAGGAGCATCACCAGCATTTACACCCTCAAAAGAACACCTAACAGCCCCTGATGTTCCCTGCTGTCTTAAGAAATAATCTACTGTCGCATTCTCTTTTGAAACTATGTAGCCGTTACCAGCCCCAATGTTTCCAGGTTTTACCCAAGCAGAAATTGTAAATATATTTGATGTTGGCCTAAGCGATGCAGGATTACCAATATCTACATAATTACTGCTGCCATCAAAAACTAGACCACCTCCAAATCTTCCATTACCCCACCCGCTTGATGCAGAAGCTGGGGCTGAAAAAGTATTTAGTGTTCCAATATTACCTCTTCCAGAGAAATCGGTTGCTACTGTTCCAGTAGCTTCGTTAAATGACCAATAGCCCAACAAACTCAAGTTATTTGAGGGCTTAGTAAGAGTCGCTGCATTTACATTTTGTAAGTGTGGCACAAAAAAACAAATTATTATTGCAAATATATAAATAATATTATTTTGTATTTTCATTTTATCTACCAATTAAATACAACTGCTTAACTTCAGTTGCAGTAAGTGCTTTGTTATAAATTCTTAGTTCATCCATTTTACCACTAAAAGGAA
>CAZFXF010000057.1:0-2463 GCA_964522965.1 uncultured Candidatus Saccharibacteria bacterium | reverse complement strand
CCTCTCTCAAACTAGCAACAACCAGTCGCTTTCAGTCCAAAACACCTCTTGGCTGCGGGACTTGGATTCGAACCAAGATGACAGCTTTCAGAGAGCTGCATCCTACCATTAGATGATCCCGCAATACATACAAAATACGCTAAAAAAGCATAATATTCAAGGCATATAATATGCAATAAAAATAAACACCAGCGTTTTGCGTTGGTGTTTTTTTGAGCCACAACTATACCCAAACAATATTATTAATTGTTGGTGGAACTGTACTCGGCTTATTGTAAAGTCGCATAGCTGTAGTAAGTTCAAGTTTAATATCAAATGAAGGTGCTCCAATAGATTGCAACCATTCACACATTCTCATATAGAATATTCGACCTTGTTTGAGACTATTCACTCCTTGAACAGTATAAACAGAAAAGCGATCCTCCCCTCCTTCAGGAACCCTCTTGAGTCTCGCAAGATAATAAATTCCATTTTCAATAAGAACTTTACCCAAACTTTCTGGTACAGATTTCTCACGAAAAGCAATGTGCATATCCCAAACCTTCTCATCATCTCGAGGTTGCGACAAAAGACGCTTGAATGGTAGTGGTTTCAATTCAAATTTTGCCAATTGATCATAATGACCATCTTCAAGAATACATTCGCTATGCCAATAACCAACCAAACCTGATTGATTCATAATTTTATGAACCTCAACTTCAATCTCTCGAAGTTCAGGATGTGTAGGTACTTTTTTTGACACATGGATATCAATCAATGGACAACATTCATAATACTTTGCTGTCTCGGTGGCAAAAGTCAATCTTTTTTGTGCAAGATTGTCATCTTTAAAACCGATTTTAATCAATTTTACTTTGAAATACTTACTGCTATTACCCGCTTCAGTTGCAATGTGCATATCATACCCAAGTTTCATTTGAATTCCTTTTTTTGTTTAATTAAATACAGTTATCCAAGAAGACTTTACAAATTAACAAGTATAGTGTAAATTGTTTCACATATATTGTGAGGAATATACTTGTAGTTATAAGCCTTAATATAAAAACTTTCACATGAAAATACTTGAGGAAATTGGTTTAACAAAAACAGAATCTATTATATATGAGCGTCTTCTCCAACTAGGCGAATGCCCTATTGGAATTTTACAAAAATCTCTAAATTCACACCCTCAAGTTGTATACAGAACTATCGATAATCTTATTAAAAAAGGATTAGTAATTTCTATAAATAAGAAAAATAAAAAATATATTAGTGCTGAGCACCCAAGAAAACTCGAGCAAATTGAGAAAGAAAAAGTTGCAAGATTAAAAAGTTATATTCCAGAGCTTGAAAAACTTATGACTCCCCCAAAAAATATACTGGTTAAAACAAGTGTGGGGATAGAAGCTATTCAAACATTTAGACGTATAGCAATAAATGAATTGAAAAGAAATGAGACACTTATGATTATTGGTGGGTCAGGTGATAGATTTTATAGCACAATGGGATCAAAATATGATGAAATTGAAACGAAAAGAATAAAAAAGAAAATTCACAAGAAACTAATTGCTTTTTCATCGGAAAGAGATAAATTAAGAAATGATAAGTATAGACAATTTAGTGAATTTAGATTTTTTAATTCATATCACCCAACAACATCTAGTATTAATATTTTTGGTAATAATGTTGGAATAATAATATGGTCAACAGAACCAATACTTATACATATTAAAAATGAAGAGGTAGCTATTTCATACAAAAACTATTTTAATGAAATATGGTCTTCAACTAAGACTAGTTAAAAAGCATAATATTCAAGACACATTGCAATTAAATTTCATTTATTATAATATAACCACCGTCTACCCATGAGCCGAAAGGCCGTATGGAAGGACTATGACTTTCAATCTGGTGCGTACGAACGGATTGAACGTTAGATCTTGAGTTTTTGGGCTTGGTCCTCGACTCAAGGCGAAGGTTGGATTCCTAACGGAGGCATTGCTTCCTACGGCTCCAGCCTTTTTCTTTTTCCATTTTATTCCTTTACTTTTAATACCATTTCTATTTCTGGAAAGATTGAACCACTTTTCATTCTAAATCTTTCATCAGAAAACTTTTTTCCTGTTTCAACAAAACCTAGTTTTTTATAAAAATTTATTGCTTGATCGTTATATTCAACAACCTCAACATATGTAGGTTTATTAGGATAACAAAACTTTTTTATTTCATTCCATAGTTTTGTACCTATTCCTTTACCAAAATATTCAGGTAAAAGGTATATGGTTCTTAATTGATTTTTCTCTGGTAATAACTCAACTCTACAAACACCGACAACCTTATCATCATGTTTAGCTATTAAGACTTTTAATTTTGAATCTGGGTCTGGGTTTAGTATTGCTTGTCTTCTTTTATTTAAAGTTTCTTCTGTAAATGAATCTTTAAAATTATCTTCTATATCATCTACTGTTATTTTATATTGTTCAT
>CAZFXF010000056.1:0-2525 GCA_964522965.1 uncultured Candidatus Saccharibacteria bacterium | reverse complement strand
ACTAACAGAATATAGCAAAAAAACTTATATTTTGCCACTAATTTAAAATATTGAAATATACTAGTGAATATACTTCAATAAACCAAGTTGCATAACATAGACTATTACATCCAAGATTATTAGGAAAAATATCGAACCAACTATGCTTTGTCCAGTTACTTTTATTATTGAATAAAGTGAAATTATAAGGCCAGCTCCCCAACCAAAAGCACTATAATCACCCATAAAACTAGGTAGTGAACTAGCAAGAACTAGAACAATAGATAAAAATATTGCTCTTAGAAAATTTACATTATCTTTTGGATCAACGATATAAAAATATAATACCAAGACGATAAATAGGACTACGATCTCAATAATTATATTATTCATTTTTTGACCTATACTTGTTGCGGAGGTCGGAATTGCACCGACAATCTTCAGGTTATGAGCCTGACGAGCTACTGTTGCTCTACCCCGCTATATGAATATATTACCACATACTATGTAAAATGCAATACTAAAATTCTCTAGGTGGCTGTAAATAAGTATTATTCGTGTATATGATAAAATTCTTCAAAAACTTGTCTATACAAACCTATTACCCTCTTTGCTTCTATATGATTTAGTTCAACACTTGAGCCTTCATGAGCTATTTCATTACGAACAAGATGTGCGTCCCAAGCTTGTTGTAAAGTTTTAAAATCACCCTTACTAACTCTTTTAAGTCTATCACCTATACTATCACCTCTATAACCTAGTTTTTTCAATAAATCATCGAGTATAATATCAGCTTCCATAATAGCTTGTCTCCAATCATTTTGATTTTCACTCGAAATATGTTTTTTAACTGTATCCCATCTCTTTGAAATAGCATCGTCTACAGAATCCTTCAAAACCTCATTCTCTTGATTGGGTTTTGGGTAATATATTTCCTCTTCTTTTTTTCTTATATTTTTAATACCTTCAACAGAAATAATTATACTTACAAATAGAATAAAGATTGCTGGGATAGAAAGACCTACTATTATTCCAAATATAGTTTTTAATATATTAAATATGTCTGTATTATGGTTTGAAATAAAACCAATAATTAAGTTTATATAATGTGGTAAATCTATACCTGGAACTGTTACTATTCCATTTGTTTCTTGCATATTTTAATTTCAAAAATTAATTCTCTCCTAAAAATTCTTTACCGAACTCAAAAAGAGTACCCTCATCGCCATGCCTTGCTGTAACTTGTATTCCTAGTGGTAAATCTTTACCTTCAATGTTTACATAACCACTTGGCATAGACATTGCAGGTAAACCGGTAAGATTTGCTGTTACAGTAAATATATCCTCCAAATACATTGAAACAGGATCATTATTTTTCTCACCAATTTTAAAAGCAGGACTTGGTGTAGTTGGTGTTATTATTATATCAACTTTTTTGAAAGCGTTTATAAAGTCATTGGTGATAACTTGTCTCAATAAATTTGCTCTATTGTAATAAGCATCATAATAACCAGATGAAAGTACATAGGTACCAAGCAATATTCTTCTTCTAGCTTCTTTACCGAAACCATACCCTCTAGTTTCAAAATAATCGCCAATTATATCTTTACCGTCTTTATGTAAACCATATTTTACTCCATCGAATCTTGAAAGATTTGATGATACTTCAGCGAAATTAACAATATAGTATGCAGGTAAAGCATAACTAGCATTTGGTAAATCAATATCAATAACTTCAAAACCCAATTCCTTAAATTTCTCTATACTTTGTTTAAAATTATCCAATACCTCTTTCTTTATACCTCCCATATTCATGAAGAAACTAGGTATACCTACAACTGGTTTTTTATTTCCAATTCTAACTTTTTTATAGGTATCATCACTTATAGTTGTGCCATCATGAATATCTTTACCTTTTATTGTATTAAATACTATTTCAACATCTGATACTGTCTTTCCGATAGGACCAATTTGATCAAATGAAGATACTGCTGCCATAAGACCATATCTTGAAACTGAACCGTAACTTGGTTTCAAACCAACAACTCCACAAAAAGCTGAGGGTTGTCTTACTGAACCTCCTGTATCAGAACCTAATGCCACAAGACTAGTATTTGAGGCTACAGAAGCAGCCGAACCACCTGACGTTCCTCCAGGTACTCTATTTAAATCATGGGGATTTTTTGTAACACCAAAAGCTGATTTTTCTGTAGAACCTCCAAGAGCAAATTCATCCATATTTGTTCTACCAATAAATACAGCTCCAGCATTTTTTAATCTTTCTATTGCTGTTGCATCATAACTAGCATGATAATTTTCAAGGATTTTTGAAGCAGAACTTACAATCTTTCCTTTTACTAAAATATTATCTTTTATTGCAAATGGAATACCAGTAAGTTTTGTAAAATTACCATTTTTAAATCTTATATCGGCCTGTTGTGCTTGCTGTATTACATCGTCATAAACTTCAAGATAAGCATGTATGTCTTTATCTTTTTTCTCAATTTCATTTAAATATGCTTTAGCCAAATCAACTGATGTATATT
>CAZFXF010000055.1:0-2577 GCA_964522965.1 uncultured Candidatus Saccharibacteria bacterium | reverse complement strand
AAGATGGCTTTGGTAAAAAGATACGTCAAGCAAAACTAGATAAAATCCCATACTTTATAATCATTGGAGATAAAGATATAAAAGCAGGAAAAGTCACACTAGAAAGTAGAGATAAAGGACAAGTAGGTCAAATAGAGTTAGATAAGGTAATAGAAATATTAAATAAAGAAATAGCTGAAAAGAAATAGGTAAAATAAAACCCCACAAAAGTGGGGTTTTATTTTTATATTATTTATAACTTACTTTTATTAATTACGAGATATATAACCATGATAAGTAAGACAATTATCATAAGGACCGCTACCCAAGCCCAAGGAACATTGTTTAAGGATAATAGTGATGATACAGAAATTTTTTCATTAGGATTTTCATTAACATTTTTATTAGTATTTGATTTTACAATACTTGAACTATTATCAATTGGCTTTTTTGTAACATAGTTTGATTTCTTTGTTGATGATTTTGCATATTGATCACTAACAATTACTTTATTGCTACATGATTTTGATATTGTTTGACCATTTGTTGTATAAGCAGTTACAGAAGCAGTTTTTGTTCCAGGTAATAGATAACTTATAACTACACTTGATTGATTACTTGTCAGACCTTCGCTTCCTTTCCAAGCATATGATGATACATAACCGCCAGTTGATTCAACGCTCCAAGTTACAGGATCACCTGTTTTTGTTTCTGTATCAGAAGCAAAACAAGCTAGTTGAATATTATTTGTAGTATTTACTGTATTTGCTGGATAATAGCTTGGGTAAACTACTGAAGGATAATAATAATTATATGAACCAGTATTATTATTGTAATAATAATCAGTATAAGAAACATAAACGGAATTTGTACATTGAACTGCGACTTGTTGATTACCAGAATATACAATTAAATTTGCATATTTTTGTCCTGCAATATCGTAGAATTTATTTACATAACTTTGATAACCGTATAGATTATCATTTCCAGACCAAGAATATGTATAACTACCATTACCTCCAGAAACACTTGCATACCAAGTAACTGAACTTCCTGGGTTTACTGTAGTTCTATCTGCTCTACAAGAGACAATTAAAGGTGAGTTATTATAATAATAATTATTATAGTTATTATTATTATAATAGTAGTTATCATTATTATAATATCTTGTATTATCGTTTATAACTACAGATGAACAACTTCGACTTATAGTTTGCCCATTTGAAACGATAGTAACTGAAGCAGTTTTTGTTCCAGGATTTGAATACAACATATCAACTGAACTACCACTTCCTGATAAACCGTCAGTACCTGACCAAGAATATGAATAATTACCGTTACCTCCAGTCACTGAAGCTCTCCAATTAATTACACCATTTACACTACCAGTAGTTTGAACTGGATAACATTGCGCATTTAAACTTGGATAAGTATATGATTGAGCATAAGCGGTTGGAACACCACCTATGTTTACGGTACTATTATTACTATTTATATTATTGTTTGTAATATTTTTTACTGTAGGAGGATTTGAATCACAACTAAATAGACAAAATGGATCTAAAGGATTTGAAATATTAAAAGCCTTTGATGTATTTATAGATATAGAAAAAGCCCCGAGAAATACTATCCCGAAAACAAAAAGTGATATGATTACTTTATTAGTTTTATTTATCATAATGTATATATTATATATTAATATTTAGTAAACGTCAATATTTTGTAATATTCCTTTATTTATACTTTCTTACATTATAAACTATGATTTTATGGCTTCAATTAACATAAACATAGGTATTTCTTTTCTTATTCTATTCTCTTCTTGTGCTTTAGGTCCTGGAGCACTTTCTTTATGAGATATCCACTCTTCTAGTTTACCAACTCTAAATCCTGATTTATTTAGAGCTTTAAAATATACTTGTAGAGGTCTGTGAAATGATATTGTAAATTCTTTATCTTTATAACTTGATCCAGGATTCATATCCATTTTATTTTCACTTTCACTCATATATGAATCTATTCTTCTGTACTGACTGTTTGTAGCATTATCAAAACCCCAACTAGACTTCTTGGGAATTCGGAAGCTTGGGTGATTTAAAACTATAAATAACTTTCCATTATTTTTTAATACTCTATAAGCTTCATTTATAGTTTTATTTAAATCCTTTATGTTTTGAATTGCTAGAACGATAATAGCCTTATCAAATTTATTTGTTAAATTAATAGGTAAATTGTCAGCACTTGAAACTATATATTCAATATCTTTTTGCTTTTCCTTTTTTGCAATTTCAATTAATTCTTTACCTATATCTACACCTAGTACACTAGCACCAAGACTGTGTATAGCTCTAGCAAAAAATCCTTGGCCACAAGCAATATCAATTACACTTTCTCCCTTTTTAATTTCAAGCAAACGAATAAGATTCGGTAGTATTACTTCTTTTTGATAACTTCCCTCTTTATTTAAAACATCATCATACCAATCAGCCACCTTACCCCAAGAAGTTTGCTTTTTACCTGAGCTATTACCCTCATTTATTTTATTACTATTTCTATCCATATCAAAAGTATGGGCTAATAATGAAAAATTGGCAAATA
>CAZFXF010000054.1:0-2723 GCA_964522965.1 uncultured Candidatus Saccharibacteria bacterium | reverse complement strand
TATTTCATACACTTCTATTATATCGAAGTGTTGCACTTACTTGTTGAACTGGTGGCGCACTAGATTTTACCTTATTTATTAATCATTTTATAACAATAATATTTAATATATAATGTATACAATACTTTTTTAAATAAAATGAATAAGAAATATTTTTTAATTCCTATACTTTTAATCATCGGTTTTATTGCAATATATTTCTTTACAAATAAACCTATTATTAAAAACTACCCTCCAAAGAATCAGACTATTATTGCATTCGGAGATAGCCTTATTAGAGGAACTGGTAGTACTTTAGGTAATGACTTCATTTCTCTTTTATCGAAAAAACTTAATAAAAATATAATAAATGAAGGTATACCTGGAGAAACCACTAGTGATGCTTTAAATAGAGTAGATGAAATTATAAATAAAGACCCAGGAACTGTTATTTTATTATTTGGTGGTAATGACTTTTTAAGAAATAGACCTCAAACAGAGACTTTTAGTAATTTAAGACTTCTGATTAAAAAATTACAAGATAATGGTAGTATGGTTATTCTTTTAGGAATTAGAGGGGGACTTTTGGTGGATAAATTTAGTTCTGATTTTGAAAAGTTGGCAGATGAGACTGGTGTTATTTTTATACCAAATGTTCTTGATGGTCTCATAGGTAAACCTAAGTATATGTCTAGTGATAATATACATCCAAATAATGAAGGTTATGCAAAAATAGCAGATAAAGTGTATAAGGTAATTAAAAATTATTTGAAATAGATATTCAATTTTCTGATTGACATAAAATATAAAAGTATTATCCTTTCTGAAGAAGTATAAAAAACCAAAAACAATGGAGGAAATATGGGGAAAAATACAAAGGATGACTTTTTACTCGAGCAATACTTTCTTGATGTAAGAAACAGGTTAAAACAAGATGGTCTAGGTGAAGAGGAAAGGTTAGTGCTAGAAAACTTTCTTCTGGTTGTCTCGATTGCGCAAAGATATTGTCCTAAAGGGTTCGAACATAGGCTCCCAGATCTGATTCAAGAAGGTAATATTGGTCTTGTTGAAGCAATTAGAGCGTTTGATAAAGACCGTGGAGTAAAACTTTCAACATTTGCTACACGTTATATTAGAGGACGAGTCTATCTTTACTCTATTGAATGTATTGGCGTAATTAGAGTAAGTGATAGTGTTACTCGAAGGGCAAGGAAGTTGAATGATTTTATTGCTAGGTTTTATTCCGAATATGATAGGGAACCAACAGATAAGGAGGTAATGGCCGCTGTCAAGATCGATGCACGATCAACAATCGAGAAAATAGAGATGCGGGTTAATCCTTCACTCGATGATAATGTAGATCAACTGGAATTTGGACAGTATTTAGTTGATGTTAATTCACTTGATCCGAGTGAATATCTAGAGTTTTTGGATATTTTAGATCAATTGAGATTAGAGTTAAATAGTCTCAGTAAGCCACAAAGGCTTGCGATTGACCTAAGGTTTGGTATAAGTTCTAGAGGTGAAGAATTAAAATTAGAAGAAATCGGTAAAATACTTTGTATAGTTAAAGATGCCGTAAGACAAAGGATCTTCCACGGATTGAGGAAACTTAGGAGAAGAATTGAAAATAAAACTAGATTACCAAATCCTGTAATCAAATAACATCAGCCCGGTTTAAAAGCCGGGTCTGTTTTTTGTTTATAACAGTATATTAATACATTGAATTGACATAAAACATAAAAGTATTATCCTTTCTGAAGAAGTACAAAAACCAAAAACAACTGTAGGAGGGAATATGGCAAAGTATGAAAAGGATGATTTTCTTTTAAAGAACTATTTCAAAGACACTGATAATTTTAGACTTATAACCCCTCAAGAAGAGATTGAGTTAGCAAGAAAAATTGCAGCTGGTGATAATGATGCAAGACAAACAATGATTCTTGCGAATCTCCGACTTGTAGTTAAGATTGCTCATGACTATGATGGTATGGGGTTATCATTCCCAGATCTGATTAATGAAGGTAATATCGGTTTGATGAAGGCGGTTGAAAAATTTAATCCAAAAAAGGGTGCAAAGTTTTCAACATACGCAGCTTGGTGGATAAAGCAAGTCATTAAGAGGGCATTGGGTGACCAAGGAAGTACAATCAGAGTTCCTGTTCATGTAGTAGATGATATTTCTAAACTAGAAAGGTTTCGACGAAAATTTTTAGTTGATAATGGTAAATTACCTAGTAATGAAAAAATTACTGAAATTCTAGGTCTTGATGCAGATAAAGTTGACGCTGCTAGAAATGCTAGAAGAAATCATCTTTCTATTGATTATAAATATGATGATGACGGAAGAACACTATCAGATTTGTTACCTGATGAAAGGGTTGAAAATCCCTTAGAATCAAATGAAAGAAATGATCAAATTTTAACTCTTACTGAGTTAATTGAAAGACTTAATGAAAGAGAAAAAAAGATTATTAAATTACGTTTTGGTCTTACGGGTAAGGATCCAATGAAACTCGAAGAAATCGGAAAAGTTTTCCGTTTAACTAGAGAGAGAATAAGACAACTTGAATTCAAAGCCTTAACAAAATTACGGGTATGGATTCATAGTAAGAATAGATAAAATACGTAAACGGCCTGACTATGTCAGGCTTGTTTTTTATATGTAAATAATGTTAAAAAGGCCAAGTTTATCCACAGTTTTAGCTTGCTTTACTTTTTACTTTATGTATGGTATACTCTTT
>CAZFXF010000053.1:0-2757 GCA_964522965.1 uncultured Candidatus Saccharibacteria bacterium | reverse complement strand
TCTATCACTTATAGCAGGTACATCTTCAAAGAATTTCATTGCTTCTTCTATAGTCATGTTTAGAACTTCATGAACATTTTTACCCTTATACTTTATTTCAAGAGTTTCTTTCATGAATCTTTTACCTCCACAAACTTCACAAGGTACGTATACTGTAGGTAAAAAGTGCATTTCAACAGCTATTTCTCCATTTCCTTGACAAGCTTCACAACGTCCTCCTTTAACATTAAAAGAAAATCTACTTGGCCCCCAACCACGAGCTTTTGCTTCTGGACTATTTGCGAACATATCTCTTATATGTGTCCATGAGCCCGTATATGTAGCAGGATTTGATCTTGGAGTACGACCTATTGGTGATTGATCTATTAATATTACTCTACCTATATATTCACTACCGGTAAAACTTTTACAATTTATTGTTTCATTAGATCTTTTTCTCTTTTCATATCTCACTTCTAGATTTCTATGAAGAATTTCATACATAAATGAAGACTTACCTGAACCTGAAACACCTGTAATTGTATTGAAACAACCAAGGGGTATATCCACATTCATATTTTTAATATTGAATACTTCTCCACCCCTTATCATCAACTTTCCTTTCGGTTCTCTTCTAGTCTTTGGTACCTCTACTTTCTTTTCTCCTCTCAAATATGAAAGTGTAAGGGAATTTGAATCATTCTTTTTTGCAGTTAAAAGTTCATCAAGATACCCTGAAGTAACTACTTTACCTCCATGAACTCCGGCTCCTGGACCAATATCAATAATATAGTCAGAAGCATACATAGTATCTTCATCATGTTCTACTACTATAATAGTGTTACCTATATCTCTTAAGTGTAATAGTGTTTTTATTAGTCTATCATTATCTCTTTGATGAAGACCTATTGTAGGTTCATCTAGAACATAAAGCGCACCAACAAGACCACTACCAAGTTGTGATGCAAGCCTTATTCTTTGTGATTCACCCCCTGATAGAGTTTGAGCTTTTCTGTCCAGTGTTAAATACTCTATACCTACATTTACCATGAATTGTAGTCTTGATTCTATTTCTTTAAGAATAACTTTTGCTATTTCTCTTTGTGTTTCAGTTAAACCTATTTCATCAAAATACTTTTTTGCATCTTCTACTGATAAGGATGTAACTCCAACTATATTTTTTCCATCAATACGTACTGAAAGTGCTTCTTTTCTAAGTCTTGCTCCACCACAAGATTCACAAGGAGTTTCACCCATGAATTCTTTTGTTCCAAGACCATTACATACTTCACAGGCACCATAAGGAGAATTAAAAGAGAAAAGTCTAGGTTCTATTTCTGGGTAAGAAAAGCCATCATACGGACACATAAATTTTACTGACATCAACTTTTCTTCATCAGGATATTCAATTTTAATCAAACCATTTGCTTGTTCTATTGATTTCTCAAGTGCTTCAGAAAGTCTTTCTTTTGCATTTTCAACTTGCTTTTTATCTCTAAATTCACTCATATAGATTTCATCAACCATAACATCTATATTATGTTTTTTATTTTTATCTAAAACTATTTGTTCTCTTAATTTATATAGTTTTCCATCTACTTTAACTTTTTCATATCCTTTACCTAGTAGATCATACAGTAATTGATAGTATTCACCTTTTCTACCTAGTACAACAGGAGCAAATATTCCAATTTTTTGATTTTCTATTTCTACTCCCATTACTTCCTTACCCTTTTTATTATGAGAAAGTACTTGATTTAAAACTGTATCCAAAATCTCTTCTTTTGTTATTCTTTTTATTTCTCTATCACAAATAAGACAATGAGGTATTCCAACACGAGCAAATAATATTCTCAAATAATCGTAAATTTCTGTTATTGTAGCTACAGTTGAACGAGGGTTATTTGATCTAGATTTTTGATCAATAGAAATAGCTGGTGACAGACCTATAATCTCATCGACATCCGGTTTTTGCATTTGTCTGAGGAATTGGCGTGCATAAGATGATAAAGATTCTACATATCTTCTTTGTCCTTCAGCAAATATTGTATCAAAAGCCAAAGAAGATTTACCTGATCCAGAAAGACCAGTTATAGCTACCATTTTATTTCTAGGCATTTCAACTGTGATATTTTTAAGGTTATGTGTACGAGCACCCTTAACAATTATCTTATCAGCTTCACCACTTCCCCTTGCTTTTGTTGTTTTTTCGTCTTTTTTTACCATTAAACAATAACTATATCAGGGTTTATAAAATAGGCAATTATAAAGCTATATTATTTTGTAAGTAATTCTACTTCTTTTATTATTTCATCTAGAGAAACTGCGGCTTTTACAAGGAATTTCTGAGCGCCTAAAAGCTTTGCTTTATCAATATCACTTTGTTTGCTTGTATTTGAAAGTACAATGACTGGTATTGTCTTTGTATTTTGATCCATTCTTATCTTTTGTAAAATATCAAAACCTGATTCTCCTGGAAGTGATATGTCTAGAACAAATATATCTGGTTTTATATTTTTTAATAATTCAAATGTTTCCTCACTATTTTTTGCTAGATTTATATTGTGTCCTGAAACACTAAATTTCTTAATTAAAATAGAACTTAAAAATTTATCATCTTCTACCCATATGATATTTCTTGGTCTTATTGCATTCTCTACTTGTCTAGTTTCATTCATAATTTTTATGTATGTATTTTACCTCTATTTATGTAAAATAGAAACATGTTGACACACAGAGAATAAATATAGTATATTATTAACCGGACTGGCGGTTAAC
>CAZFXF010000052.1:0-2760 GCA_964522965.1 uncultured Candidatus Saccharibacteria bacterium | reverse complement strand
GACAGCGTGTTTTTTTATTTAAATAAATTAAAACTATTCATACCTCAAAGCTTCAATAGGATTTAGATTTGAAGCACGTCTAGCAGGGTAATAACCAAAAACAATACCAATAAAAGCAGAAACACCGAAAGCAAGGAAAATAGAAGATATGGATATAGAGGTTTGAATAATACCAAGACTTGAAACAATAAGAGCAACACTAATACCAAGTATTACCCCAATAATTCCTCCGATAAATGTAAGAGCAATAGCTTCAGCCAAAAACTGTTGGCTAATATCACTTTTTCTAGCACCAATAGCTTTTCTCAAACCAATTTCACGAGTCCTTTCTGTAACTGTAGTAAGCATCATATTCATAATTCCAATTCCACCAACCACAAGAGATATACTTGCTATAGCAGATAAAAATAATGTAAAAGCAGTTGTAATAGAAGTTAAAGCACCCAAAATATCAGCTTGAGATATAATTGAAAAATCCGCTTCATCTACTCTATGTTTTTCTATAAGTAGGGAAGTTGCTTGAGCTTGTATACCAGGCATATCATCTTTATTTGTAACACTAACTGCAATAGATGAAAGATAATCAACACCAGTAAGAATTTTTTGCATAGTTGAGAGTGGAACAAAAACCATATCATCTTGATTTGCAAAACCCGCTCCACCTTTTGCTTCAAGAATTCCTATAACTTTAAATACTACACCATTTACTCTAACAGTTTTTCCAAGGGCATCATCTTCACCAAAAAGATCTTTTGCTACTGTTGGTCCTAAAACAGCGACTTTTGAAAGACTATTCATTTGATTTTCATTAAAGAATGAACCAAAACCTGTCTTCATATTTCTAATTACATAATAGTCGGGAACTGTACCTATTACAGTTGAATTGGTATTATTTCCAACACCTGATACTATCTGAAATCTTCTATCTAGTTCTGGGGCAACTAAAGATACACCCTCGATGGATTTTATAACATCTACATCTTCATTTTTTAGACTTTGAGCGGCACCTCTACCTGAAGAAACAATACCTCTTCCTGGTTGTAGAGCTCCAGGATAAATTGTTAAAAGATTTGAACCCAAACCTTCAATGCTGGATTGAATAGATGATTGTGCACCTTGTCCTATTGAAACCATAGCAATAACAGAACCAATTCCAATTATTATTCCAAGCATAGTAAGACCAGATCTTACTTTATTGGATGATAGGGCAGTGTATGTTTCGTGTAATATATCAAATGTTGTCATATTTTTATTATAAATCAGAATACTTAGCTATCAACTTTGTTTTATTCTTTTTATCTTCAATGATATCACCATCTTTAATAAAGATTATTCTATCTGCATGCAAAGCCACATCGTGTTCGTGAGTAATAAGTATTATAGTTCTACCTTGCTTTTCATTTAATTCTTGAAATGTTGCCAATACAGTTTCTCCAGTTCTTGTATCCAAGTTTCCAGTTGGTTCATCAGCAAGTATTAGTCTAGGGTTATTTACTAAAGCTCTTGCAATTGCTACACGTTGTATTTGTCCCCCAGAAAGTTCATTGGACATATGGTTGAAGTGAGTCTCAGGCAGTCCTACTGAATGCAAAGCTTTTTGTGCTTTTATTTCTCTTTCTGACTCTGGTACACCTGCATAAACAAGAGGGAGTACTACATTTCTTATCACACTTGTTCTTGGTAAAAGATTGAATGCTTGAAAAACGAAACCAATCATATTTCTTCTTATATCAGCTAGTTCATCATCGGATAGTTTAGACAAATCTTTTCCATCCAAATAATATTTTCCTGTTGTCGGTGTATCTAGTGCTCCCAGTATATGCATAAGAGTAGATTTACCAGATCCTGATGGCCCCATAATTGCAACAAATTCTCCTTCTTTAATTTCAAAATCCACACCCTTTAGTGCTTTGAAACCTTTATCACCAACACTGTTATATGTTTTTGTTACGTTCTTTATTTCTATCATTAAGTTTTTTATTATCTTCCTACTTTTACCGAACCGCTTTGTGCACCTCTTTGTCCTCCAAATATATTTGCTGCACTAGGGGTAGCTTTTTTTACAGCAGTACCAGTAGTTGTTCTTATAACTATAATATCATCGAGTTTAAGACCAGATAATACTTCTGTTTCAGTATCATTTGTAATTCCTATTTCAATATTCTGTTGTCTAGGTAGTGTGCTTGATATAACAGGTGATCCACCTTTTGTAGTAGCAGGGTACTGTTTATCAAATGTCTCTACATAAGATACTTTACCTTTTGTCTTTATTGCACTATTTGGAATTGTTAAAACATTTTCTTTTGTATTTGTAATTATTTCTGCACTAACACTCATTCCAGGCTTTATTCTAGGATCCTGATTATCAAGAGTAATTTCAACACCATATGTAACAACTCCTTGATTCATTGTCCCCACCAAGTCAATTTTAGTAACTATTCCATCAATAAATAAATCATTTATAGCGTCAAAGCTCAGTTTTACTTTTTGTCCCACACTAACTTTTGCTGCATCTACTTCATTTAGTGATACTGTCGCTATTTGATTCTTGGTAGTAAATGTTACCACAGCTCCACTTGCTGTATCACCCTTTTTAACATTTATCTTTGCAACAATTCCATCAAAAGGTGCTTTTACAAAATAATTTTGATAATCATATTCCTTTTGTCTCAAATTTAATGCTTCAGTTTGTATATCAAGTGTATCAGCACCTCTTTCTAATTTTAATAATGCTTCATTTTTTTCATTCAAATCTAGTTT
>CAZFXF010000051.1:0-3086 GCA_964522965.1 uncultured Candidatus Saccharibacteria bacterium | reverse complement strand
GTGGAGGTACATTTGATATATCTGTACTTGAAGTTGGAGATGATGTTGTTGAAGTAAAATCAACTGATGGAGACTCACACCTTGGAGGTCGTGATATTGATGCAAAGATCGTTTCTTGGCTAGCTGATACTTTCCAAAAAGAAAATGGAATTGATCTAAAAAAAGATGCACTTGCACTACAGAGACTTGATGAAGCTGCTGAAAAAGCAAAGATAGAACTTTCAACTGCAGTACAAACTGAAATAAATATTCCTTTCATATCATCAGGTTCTGATGGTCCAAAGCACTTACTTGTAACTCTAACTAGAGCAAAACTAGAAGAGCTATGTCAGGAATTTATAGACCGAGCAATGATGATAACAAAGAGAGCTATGGATGCTTCACCATTCAAAGTAGGTGAAATAAATGAAGTTATACTAGTTGGAGGTCAGACGCGTATGCCAGCGCTTCAGACTGCTGTAAAGAATATGTTTGGCAAAGATCCTCACATGGGTGTGAATCCCGACGAGGTGGTTGCGGTAGGTGCTGCTATTCAAGGAGGTATCCTTGGTGGAGAAGTAAAAGATGTACTTCTTCTAGATGTTATCCCGCTATCACTAAGTATAGAAACACTTGGTGGTGTAGCTACAAAACTTATAGAGAAAAATACAACAGTTCCAACACAACGTTCACAAGTATTCTCAACAGCTGCAGACAATCAAACATCAGTTGAAATACACATAACTCAAGGTGAAAGAGCAATGGCTAGCGATAACAAATCCCTGGGTAGATTTATACTAGATGGAATAGCACCAGCTCCACGTGGTATGCCACAAGTAGAAGTAAGCTTTGATGTCGATGCAAATGGAATATTGAGCGTAACAGCAAAAGACAAAGCTACGGGTAAGGCAAATAGTATAAAAATCACAGCAAGTTCAGGTCTTTCAAAAGATGAAGTAGAAAAGATGAAATCAGAAGCTGCAAAACATGAAGCTGAAGATAAAGCAAAGAAAGATACAATAGAAGTAAAGAATGTCGCTGAACAGCTTATATACACCTCAGAAAAGGCTTTAAAGGATACAGGTGATAAGGCTCCAGCAGACCTAAAAAAGGCTATAGAAGACAAAATAAATGCATTAAAGGGGGTAAAAGATGGTAGTGATGTTAATGCGATAAAGTCAGCCACTGAAGCATTGTCTACTGAACTTCAAAAGATAGGGCAATATATGAATCAACAAACTCCACAAGGTGGAAATACACAGCAAGATCAAGGTGGACAAAACGGAGGAAGTGAAGGGGATAATGTAAGAGATGCGGAGTTTAAAGAAAAGAAGTAAGTAAAATAAAAAAACAGCCCTACATATGGGTTGTTTTTTTATGCTATAATTCTAATATCAATGCCCTAGTGGCTCGCTTGAATTTCTCAAATCGGTAAAGGAAAGTAAAGCAATGTTTTCTAATCAATAAATGTAGTACCGACTATTTTTTAGGTAGGTTTTATTAACTAATACAATTAAATACATGAATAAAAATTTAATCCAAAATGAAGAGGGTAAATTATTGTTATATACAAATTCAAATGGAATAGTGGAATTAAGAGCTGACACTGATAAAGAAACTATTTGGGCAACTCAGGATCAGATTGCTGAGCTATTTGAAAGTACCAAACAAAATATAAGTTTACACCTAAAAAATATCTTTAATGCAAACGAGTTAAGCTATAATTCAGTTGTAAAGGATTTCTTTACAACTGCTAAAGATGGTAAGAAATATAAAGTAAAATACTACAATCTTGATGTAATTATTGCTGTAGGTTATAGAGTTAATTCAAAGAAAGCAACTCAATTTCGTATCTGGGCAACCACAACCTTAAGAGAATACTTAATAAAAGGTATTGTTATAAACAACGATAGAGTGAACAAATTACCTGATAAAATTCTAAATGATTTATATGAAAAAATATCATTTATTCAACGTACTGTAAGGGATAGAGAACTGAATAGTAGTGAGAGTAATAGTTTAATTTCTGTGATTAAAGATTATACAAATTCATGGAAGTTTCTTAAAGAATATGATGAAAGAGCACTAGAGATAAAAAAGAGTAAGGAAATAGAAAAAAGAAAATTTGATTATGAATTTATTCGAGGATCTATAGATGTATTAAAGGAGGTTTTAATGGATAAAAGGGAAGCTACGGATATATTTGGTTTTGAACGCGATGATAGTTTTAAAGGTATATTAAAAACAATTTATCAGACTTTCGATAATAAAGAATTATATTCAAGTTTGATTGAGAAAGCTTCTCATTTACTATACTTCATTATTAAAGACCATCCTTTCTCTGATGGCAACAAAAGAATTGGCTCATTTGTTTTTATATATTTCTTAAGACTTAATAATTTAGATTATAGAAAGAATGGTGAAAGAAAAATAAGTGATAATACTTTAGTTGCACTTGCACTACTTATTGCAGAGAGCGATCCTAAAGATAAAGAATTAATGGTAGCCTTAACTACAAATTTATTAGCATAAATAGAAAAAGAGGGTGCCGGAGCGCCCTCTTTTTTCATATTGCCTATACATAGGTAATATGAAGTTAGTAGCTTCATGGTGTAGAGCTACCCAATCAAGTCGACAACACATTTAAGTGTGCACCTGTTGTGGTATTCCAACCAAATCAATACCACTACTTGATCCTTGGATAGCATAGCATTTTACTGTTATCTTGTCAAGCGATGTAATTTGACATCATTTTTTCCTTAATATATAAAGAGTGAAGAATGAAAGAAAAAATTTTATCAGCACTTCTGGTATTCCTCGCTATATTGTTCTGGAACATAGAGTTTCTTCATATCAAAATCTTTTCCGCGATATTGCTTCTTATTGCAATATTAATAAGAGAAGAAAAAGCCAGCTTTCCGAAAGGGTAGGCTGGTTTTCTTTTTATTTCGAATATTGTTAAAGTTTTTTACAGAATTCTTTTATTGCCTGAAAATCTTGACCATCATTTAACTGAATTTCAATTACTTCACCAGAATCTTTATAACTAATTAAAAACCATGGCGGACTGGTAATATGAGCTCCTGGCAAAATGAGTCTTCCAGCGA
>CAZFXF010000050.1:0-3158 GCA_964522965.1 uncultured Candidatus Saccharibacteria bacterium | reverse complement strand
AGGTTTATATCTTTAAATTCAGTTTTTATTTTACTTGCGAGTTTTAGGAAATCTGGCATAGATTTTGCTACTACTTTCCTTCAGTCAAATACTTTATGGATTTTGTAACTATTGGCAATATATCATTATAAAAATTAAGTTCAAGTATATCTGCTAGTTTGAACCATTTTCCATCATCTAGTCCTGGTTTTTTTGCTAGTGTTATATCTGAGTATTTTGATTCAGCTAAAAAGTAATGTACTTGTTTTCTAAGTTTTCCAAGCTCTGGATCACTTGCTATATATTCATTATTTCCAAGGTCTAGAACTATTTTTACATCCAAACCCATTTCTTCTTTTACTTTTGCTACTGTACCCTCTTTTATATCAATACCATTTGGGATTTTTCCTTTTGATAATGTCCAGTGTCCGAATACATCATGTACAAAAGCTAGATAAATATCACTACCATCTCTTGCAAAGACTACTGCTCCGCCAAGATTTTGTATTGGCATTTGTTCATAAGGAATATCTTCAATCTTCTTTTTCTTTTTTGGTGTTGCATCCTTTCCTGGTTCTCCCAATTCTTTATATACTGAACCTAGTACACCGTTTACAAACTTACCACTATTTTCTCCTCCAAAGTTTTTTGCTAGTTCTATAGCTTCATTTATAGCTACTTTTGCAGGAACTTCATCTCTATCGGCAAAGAGTAATTCGTATAAGCCTATACGAAGCACATTTCTATCGACGACTGATATTTTATCAAGTGGCCAATCTGGAGCTGCTTTTTCTATTATTTTATCCAAATCGGGTCTTTTGGCTAGTACATTTGAAGTTAATTCTTCAATAAAAGAAACATCATTTACTCCTGGAGCAAATTCTTTTGCATCTCTAGTTACAATATCCTTTATTTCTTTATCATTTTGACCTCGAAAATCCCATTCAAATAGGGTTTGGAGAACTATTGATCTTGAAAGATGTCTATTTGCCATTTTTTTATTCTTTTTTCTCTTTTATATTTTTCATCTTTATTTTTTTGAAGAACTACTTACTTAAATCCTATTTATTTTACACTTGCCTTTTCTTTTGCTGTCTTTTTAGCTACTAGTGCTGTCATATCTATAACCTTTTTACCCTTATAGTGTCCGCATTCCTTACATAGAGTATGTCTTATGTGTGAAGCTCCACAGTTTTGACACTTTGAAAGACGCACTGGAGTTAGAGCGTGGTGTGATCTTCTATTATCTCTGTGGGCACGTGTGGCCCTCATTCGGTTTACCATAGTGATATTAGATTACATTATTTGTGCTTTTTTTGCAAGATTTTTGATAAAAAAGAGGTTCTATGCACAGGAGTTATACCATATTGTTCAATAGCTTTATAATGAGCTTTCGTACCATAACCCATATGTTTTTCAAAACCGTATTTATCATATTTTTTCGATAAATCTATCATTAGTCTATCCCTCATAACTTTTGCACATATTGAAGCTAGAGCTATGACTATTTCTTTTTCATCACCTTTAATAATAGTCTTTTGGTTTATATAATTTACTGGGGCTTTTAGTCCTCCATCGAGTAAAACTTCGACCATGTCTGTTTGTAAGTTTAATTCATTTAAACATTCACTAAGTGCTGCCCTTATTGCATATGATATACCCATACTATCTATAACTTTTTCACTTTGAAAATTTACAGAGAAATTTACCTTATTATCTTTTTTAAAATTTTGAATTTTTTCAAACCATATTTCACGCTTTTTTGCTGAAAGCTGTTTACTCTCTTTAACTCCAATAAAGTCATTTAAAATATCATTATTAAGTATTACAAAAGCCCCAACTGCAACAGGTCCTGCTATAGGTCCACGACCGACTTCATCTATACCAACCATAAATTTCATACTCTGATTATCTCATAAACAAAATTTTTTGATATACTTCAACTATGTCTGATTTTATACACCTTCATACACATAGCCACTATTCACTTTTGAATGCCCTACCGAAGATTGATGACTTGGTAGGACAAGCAAAAAAATATGGCATGCCGGCTTTAGCTTTAACTGATGCAGGAAATATGTATGGTGCTATAGAATTCTATAAAGTATGTAAAAAGAAAGAGATAAAGCCAATTCTTGGTGTAGATTTTTATGTAGCAGCAAGAACTAGAACTGATATGCAAGCAGGTATTGATAATAAGAGATCAAGACTAGTTTTACTTGCAAAAAATCATGATGGTTATAAAAACCTAATAAAGTTAGTAACACTTTCACATCTTGAAGGCTTTTATTATAAACCTCGTATTGATGAAGAATTAATAGGAAAATATAATGAAAACTTAGTATGCATATCACCTAGTTTTTCTGGAGAAATTTCTCAAGCAATTAAGAATAAAAATAAAGAAAAAGCTTTAGCAAAATTAAATTTTTATAAAAAAGTCTATGGCAATGATAATTTCTTTTTAGAAATAACTCGCCATCCCGAAATTCCAAATCATGAACCGTTAATGAAAGAACTTATTGCTTTTGCAAAAGAAACCGATACTCAAATAGTCGCAGCTCATGATGTTTACTATATTAATCCTGAAGATAGAGAAGCTAGAGATACACTAGTGCTTGTAAATACACTTGGAGATGCAAGTGATAAAAGAGATGAAAGTGAAGATGAGGATTTTTCACTCATTTCAGGTGAAAGAGCTGAGGAATTATTTAAAGATATTCCTGAAGCAATAGCAAATACAAAAAAGATATCTGATATGTGTAATATTGAAATTACACTTGGTAAATGGATATTCCCAAACTTTATCGTAGAATCAGGTCTTTCTTATGATGATGAACTTCGCAGAATTGTATTTGAAGGAATAGAAAAAAGAAAGGTTGAAAGGACAAAAGAACTTATTGACCGTATTGAATATGAATTGAAAGTTATAAAAGATAAAGGATATTCTCAATACTTCCTCGTAGTATGGGATCTTTTGCACTATTCTCATGCAAATGGAATATTAACAAACATCAGAGGTTCGGTTGCAGGTTCTCTAGTTACATACTTGGCAGGTATTACAAATGTAAACCCTCTAGAGTACAAACTACCTTTCGAAAGATTTCTAAACCCAGAACGTCCTTCCGCTCCCGATATCGACATGGACTTTGCCGATAATCGTCGTGATGAAGTTATAGAAT
>CAZFXF010000049.1:0-3296 GCA_964522965.1 uncultured Candidatus Saccharibacteria bacterium | reverse complement strand
TGGTTAGATATAGAATTGATGGACTTTTGCATGATGCAATGATTCTTCCAAAACACGCAGAATCTTCTATAACTGCTCGTATAAAAGTTCTTTCTAACTTAAAACTAGATGAAAAAAGGTTGCCACAAGATGGAAGATTTAAGGTTGATATGAATAATGAAAAAGTGTCTTTCCGTGTATCCATACTACCAACTTATTACGGTGAAAAAACTGTTATGCGTTTGCTTCGTGAAAATGTTTCTGGTTTTACATTAGAACATCTTGGTTTTCATGGAGAAGGATTGGATAGAATACATCATGCTACAAATCAAACAACAGGAATGATTCTAACTACAGGACCAACTGGTTCCGGTAAGACCACAACTTTGTATACAATTCTGGATATTTTAAATAAACCTGATGTAAATATTTCAACTATTGAAGATCCTGTTGAATATCAAATGAAAAGAATAAACCAGACTCAAGTAAATCCTGATATTGGTTTTACATTTGCTTCTGGACTTAGAACACTAGTTAGACAAGACCCAGACATAATAATGGTGGGGGAAATAAGAGATAATGAAACAGCATCTCTAGCAGTAAATGCTTCTCTAACAGGACACTTGGTTCTATCAACATTACACACCAATAGTTCTGCTGGAGCTATTCCTCGTCTTATGGATATGAAAATAGAATCATTCCTACTAGTTTCAACTATAAATATTGTAATTGCTCAAAGACTAGTTAGAAGATTGTCTGATACAAAAGAAAAATACTATTTATCAAAAGCAGAATTAGCAAATTTAGAAAAAGTTGTTGATCTAAAGAGAGTGCTAGAAGTATTAAAAGCTGAAAAGGTAGTTAAGCCTGGAGATACTTGGGATAAGATTAATTTTTGGAAAGCTGTTCCTGGAAAAGAAGATGATGGATATAAGAGTCGTATTGGTATACATGAAGTTCTAAAGGTGAGTCCGACGATAAAGGATCTTATTATGAAAGGAGCAACAGCAGGTCAAATAGAGGATCAAGCAAAAAAAGAGGGAATGCTTACAATGATAGAAGATGGAATATTCAAATCAGTTCAAGGTCAAACGACAATTGAAGAAGTGTTAAGAGTAATTTCAGAATAAAATGTCCACATTTGTTTTTAAAGCAAAAAGAAGCAATGGTGAAGTATATAAAGGTGAGCGTGATGCAAAAGATCGTTTTGATTTGTATAAAATGCTAAAAGAATCAGGAGATGAAGCAATTTCAGTAAAAGAAAAGAGTGGAGGATTTTCTTTTAATATAAGTTTTAATTTCTTTAATTCCATTAAAATGATGGATAAGATTACTTTTTCAAAAAATCTTGGATCCATGATTTCTGCTGGTCTTGCTATATCAAGAGCATTGTCAGTAATGGAGAATCAGAATAAGAATAAAAAGGTTAAAAAAATTATAGGCAGTTTGAGAGATGAAATATCTTCAGGAAAAACACTCAGTGAATCAATGGAAATGTATAAGAATATGTTTTCTCCTTTAGTTATATCTATGGTTAAGGCAGGTGAACAGAGTGGAATGTTAGCTGAAGCACTTAAGGTTGTGTCTACTCAAATGGAGAAAAGTTATCAATTACAAAAGAGAATTAAAGGAGCACTTATGTATCCTTCAGTAGTTCTTGCAGCGATGGTAATTATAGGAATAATAATGCTTACCTATATTGTTCCAACATTGATGAAAACATTTAAAGAATTAAATTTAGCATTACCTACACCAACAAAAATTGTTCTATTTATAAGTGATATGATTATAAATAATGGTATATTTATTCTAATTGTAATTGTTATACTAGGTTGTCTTGCATATTTTTGGTCAAAAAGTTCAAATGGAAAAAATATATTGCACTATATAATTATTAAAATTCCAGTTATTGGAAATCTAGTAAAAGAGGTAAATAGTGCAAGAACAGCAAGATCAATGTCTTCTCTAATTACTTCCGGGGTAGATGTCTTAGAAGCTCTACGTATTACAAAAGATATTGTACAAAACGTTCATTACAAAAAAGTTATAGAACAATCAGCTCAAGCGGTTGAGAAAGGAGATTTGATTTCAAAAGTTTTTCATAGTAATGAAAAGCTCTACCCATCATTTTTTAGCGAAATGATTGAAGTTGGGGAAGAGACTGGAAAAATAGGTGAAATGCTTTTGGGGGTAGCGGTTTATTATGAAGAGGATGTTGATCAAAGAACAAAAGATATGTCTACAATAATTGAACCAGTACTTATGGTTTTTATAGCTGTCGGAGTTGGATTCTTTGCAATTGCAATGATTTCACCTATGTATTCACTAGTAAATGCAATATAAATGTATTTATATAATTTAATTTCTAAAAATATAAAGTTATTTAAAAAAGGTTTTACTATGGTTGAGACTTTGGTGGGAATTGCTGTATTTTTAACTATATCTATTGCACTGTATCAGGTTTATGTAAGTCTATTTTCAGTTGCTTCAGCCAGCCAGTATAAGATTTTGGCAATTAGTCTTGCAAATGAACAATTTGAAATAATAAGAAATTTACCTTATTCAGATGTTGGAGAAGTTTCTGGTATACCAAAAGGAAAAATTCCACATACACAACAGTTTGTAAGAGGAGGTATTACTTTTAATGTTATAACTACAATAAGAAATATTGATTTACCATACGACGGAACTCTTGGAGGAAATCTAAATGATTTATCACCCGCAGATAATAAACTTGTAGAAGTTGAAGTTGAATGTGATACATGTAAAGGATATTTACCTATTACATTAACGACCACAATAGCACCAAAAAATCTTGAAACAGCAAGTACCAATGGAGCACTTTTTATAAAAGTTTTTGATGCAAATGGCGTACCTGTATCAGATGCAGATGTTCATGTGGTAAATGCAAAAGTCAGTCCAAATATCATAATTGATGATGTTACAAATATAAATGGAATGTTGGCTATAGTTGATGCACCTCCAGGAATTGAAGCTTATGAAATTACAGTAAGTAAAAATGGCTATTCAACTGATAAGACATATGCAACTAGTACAACAAACTTAAATCCAACAAAACCAAATGCAACTGTTCTTGTTCAACAAGTTACTCAAATAAGTTTTGTTATAGATAGAGTCTCAAATTTAACTATAAAAAGTGTTGGACCTACTTGTGTAGTTTTACCTGATTTTAATTTTACGATGACCGGTGCAAAGACAAAGGGTGTTAATATACCAAAGTTTTCAAGTGCTTTAACTACAAATAGTTCAGGATTATATAATAATACAAATATAGAATGGGATACATACAGTATTAT
>CAZFXF010000048.1:0-3324 GCA_964522965.1 uncultured Candidatus Saccharibacteria bacterium | reverse complement strand
TCTTTTTGTTTTAGCATGTATATTTTTACTTTATTCGCTTTATATTAGCATAAGTATCAGATATGGAAATATTAATAAAATAGAAACTAGAACGCATTTATGTAGAATGCATTTAATATACACATTAATCATAATTTGTAATTATATCTTTAGTAGTTTATATTATCTAAAGAATATCGCCATAGGTATGTAATACTTAGGTGAAAAATGTGATAAATTAAATCAAACAAAATAGGAGTGTGCAAGATGAAAATCAAAAAGTCACTAAAAACTGATAAACCCGTAAGATTTTCCTTACCTAAAAAACAGGAGGTAAATAGTGGATTAACCGCTATTAGACATTTAAACAGAAGTACTGACCCATTTAATAAGGAAGCTATTACTGGACCAGTTGAGATGTGGTGGTTTGAGAAATAAAAAAATACACACCATTATTTATACAACATTTGGAAAATATAATATGAAGAAAAGTCTGAAACCTAAGGAAACAATAATAATCAATTGCCCAGAACCAGGCGACGCCCGAAAAGAAGTGAGGCGACAAATGATCGAGATCATTAGAACTTTCGAAGAGTCTCGGGGCGCAAACCTTTTGATTGTTGGTTTTACCCCATACACGAAACGTCCTTAGAGTTAGACTATGATTAGAATTTGTAATTGGTTGGAATTATTATTCCGACCAATTATTTTATAATGTAATTCAACCAAACCTTCTCCCATTTCCCTAATTCCTACCAACGTAAAATGTTCTCTTTAATTGAACCTTCAAACAACTTAATACCATTATTTAGATTAAATGGATGTACAGATAAAAAAACTTCGTCGACCAGATTTGCATTAAGAAATTAACCATTTATTCTCAACAATCACGCAACAAATTTTCTTTGTATCTTTGTTCAAATAAATCGCAATCTATTTTTGAAACCCAATCAGAACTACCATCAATTTTAGCAATGAATCCATCAATCGTTACAGACATATGTAGTAAGGTTTTCATATGGAAATTGTAATAAAATACTATTGATGGTATTTTAAATTAAAATAAATTACCCCTTTCTAGCTTGATCAATCTTTGTCACATTGATTTTCTGCATAGTCATCATTGCATTAAAAGCCCTTTCTCCCTCTGCCCCACCATTAGCTAAAGCCTCTATTAATGTACGAGGTGTTATTTGCCAAGAAACTCCAAAACGGTCTTTACACCAACCGCAATCACTTTCTTTACCTCCATTTGAGACTATAGCATTCCAATAACGATCTGTTTCCTCTTGATTATCTGTAGCTATTTGAAAAGAAAAAGCTTCACTTTGTTTAAAGATAGGACCACCATTTAGTCCAATACATGGAATTCCACAAACAGTAAACTCAACTGTTAAAACATCACCTTTTTTACCACTTGGAAAATCATTCGGGGCATAAAATATATTGTTTACTTTACTATTAGGAAAGGTATTTGAATAAAACTTGGCTGCTTCTAGAGCGTTCTTATCAAACCAAAGACAAATTGTATTTTTAGGTATCATGGTTTTATATTAGCATAAGTTTTAATATCGGTTTTTAATTTTAACTAGAAATATTAACTTCAAACTTCAATGAACTATTAGGTTTATAATTTAATAATTCTGTATCTGTAAATTTCCAGTTAAATATATCTTTAAAATCTTTTGTATTCAGTGTACCTAATTCGTTTGGTTTTCTTTTTAATATTTCTTTTGCTCCTTCTATATGTTGATTAAATATTTCTATATTGTTAAAGAAGCCCACAACACTTCCTGCCTGTAACCCAGTCTGTAGAGCCAAAAGATGTAACAATAGAGCGTGAAAAGCAAAATCAAATGGTAAACCGAGTATACAATCAACTGATCTTTGGAAAAAGGATAGGTTTAATTTATCTCCATGACGAATCAGTTGAATCATACACGGACAACAAGGTACGGCCATTTCTGGAATATCTTTAGGATTCCAGTTTGTAATAATAAGTCTTTTTGAATATGTATTTTTATTTAACATATCTATTAAGTTTTGCATTTGATCAAATCCTTGATTATTATATTCTGCGTCTGGACCAACATATTCCGCACCAAAATGTCTCCATTGAAATCCATATATGGGTCCAAGATCATTCTCTTTATACATTAAATCATACGTATCCTGATCATTTTTAAAATTCTTAACATATTTTGGATTACAAAATTTATCCCAAATATGATTACCCATTTCATTAAGTGATTTTTTATCTGTCTTGCCTTTTAAAGTCCATTCGAGCTCTGAAGCAATTAGTCTAAAAGGAATTGATCTAAGTGTTGTTAAAGGGAAACCTTGAGATATATCATGTTTTATCATTTGACCATGGATACTTATAGTACCTGCACCTGATCTTGTTATTCTCTCTGTTCCCTCTTCTAAAACACTTTTAATTATAGATAAATATTGTTTATCAAATTTATTTTCCATAAAATCTTAAATTTGCTCAAGGGGTAAGTTAATCTTAGATTTATCAAGCTTGTGATTTAAAATATCAATTTTTAAAAGTCTCTCAGCATTTTCTGGAAGACTTTTAATATTTAATAACGCTTGTTTACGATACTCAACAATTTGTTCAATTTGAGCATCAATAACATTATCGATTGTTTTTGAAATACCTCTTACCTTTTCAACATATTCTATTGCAAAACGTGCTTGATCCGGATTTATTAACCCTTTTTCTTGCTCTATAACCAATTGATTACCTGCAATATTATCAAGGGCTTTTGCTATCTTTGCTATCAAAGTATCTTTATTTCTAAATGAAGTAAAAAGTGGAACTAGATAATTCTTTCCTTCTTCTCCTAAAGTAGAGACTGAGTGTTCGAATTTAAGTATTTCTTCTTTATCTTTCACATTATGAACCTTTAGTGCAGTTGGAATATCAAAACCATCAATCACTTCATCGTCATCGTGTATAAGCAGAGTAACTAGAATTTCTTCTATAATATTGTTTTGATCAGGAAATTCTTTTTTAATTTGTGGAGCAATAGATATAAGCAGTCTTGCTAATCGAGAAAGATGTTCTGCTATATTATCACCATTAACATAAGGATTACCTTCGAATCTTTTTATATTTTGAGCCTTTATTTGAAATTCTGATACATAGTTAAGAATGTCTCTGTAGTGATTTTGTCTTTTCATATATTTTCCATCGTATCATGTTTTAAGGTTTTTAAAAGGTTAGTTATTTTTTGATGTTATTTAAAATAAAATTATCTAATTGATCATTTAACTTAGTTACTTCATCTTTTGCTAAAGAATTATCACAACTTAGTAAAAAACTACGAATGTATAAAC
>CAZFXF010000047.1:0-3605 GCA_964522965.1 uncultured Candidatus Saccharibacteria bacterium | reverse complement strand
CACGGTTCCCTGGACGCATTTTGCGCCCAGGGCCGTTTTTTTATTTAAAATAATATATAATACAAACATGCCAGAATATATAGACATACACTCACATACTTTTTTCCCAGATTTTAAAAAAGATCAAAATGAAATAGAAAACAGAGCACTAGAACAAGGTGTATGGTTTATGAATGTTGGAACAGATTTAAATACTTCAGAGAAAACACTAGAAATAGCAAATAAATATCAAAAAGGAGTATATAGCTGTATAGGACTTCATCCAACACATAGTAAAGATGAAATTTTTAATATTGAACAATACACAAAACTAGCCCTAAACCCAAAAGTAAAAGCAATAGGAGAATGTGGTCTTGATTATTTTAGAATGGAAAAAGATAGTAAAGATAAACAAATAGATATTTTTAGAAAACAAATAGAACTTTCAATACAAGTTAATAAACCTTTAATGCTTCATATTAGAGATGCTTACGAAGATGCATTATTAGTTTTAAAACAATACCCAAAAGCTAGAGGTAATGTCCATTTCTTTGCTGGAAATTATGAAATAGCAAAGCAATTTATAGAACTTGGTTTTACTTTATCTTTTACTGGAGTGATAACATTTGCAAATTCATATGATGAAGTAATAAAGAATATTCCATTAAATATGATAATGTCTGAGACCGATTGCCCTTTCGTATCCCCTATTCCTTATAGAGGAAAAAGAAATGAACCAGTCTATGTAAAAGAAATTGTAAAAAGAATAGCGGGGATTAGAAATGAGGATATAGATACTGTAAAAAGAGCTCTTGTAATCAATGCTATAAGAGTATTTGACTTTTAATATATTTTTGTGTTTTACTATATGTCTAATTTAACGACATATGGATATAAGAAATATTGCAATAATTGCGCACGTAGACCACGGAAAAACAACATTAACAGACGCTATAATGACACAATGTGGTCATGGTGACGATGGATCCATGGACTCAAACGCTCTAGAACAAGAGCGTGGTATTACTATTTATGCCAAGAATACATCTATTGAATATAAAGGTACAAAAATAAATATAGTAGATACACCAGGGCACGCCGATTTCGGTTCTGAGGTAGAAAGAGTGTTACGTTCTATTGATACAGTTCTACTAGTTGTAGATGCACAGGAAGGACCTATGCCACAGACTAGATTTGTACTTAAGAAATCCCTTGAACTAGGACTTAAGCCTATAGTTATTATAAATAAAATAGACAAACCAGCAGCAAACCCAAATCATACTCATGAAATGGTTCTCGAACTATTTATGGAACTTGGAGCAAATGATGAACAACTAGACTTCCCTACAATATATGCAATTGGTCGTGAAGGAGTTGCAATGAGAAATCTTACAGATGAAAGAAAGGATCTTACACCTCTTTTAGATATGATTATTGAGCATGTTCCACCTGCAAATAAAAATCATAGTGAAACTGCACCTCTTACAGTACAAACATTTAACCTTGGTTATGATAACTTCCTTGGTCGTTTAGCTATTGGACGTATATATGATGGAACAATAAAGACAGGACAAACAGTTTTTGAAAAGAAAATTGATGGTACAGTAGCTACAGGAAAAGTTACAAAACTATTTACATTTGAAGGTAAAAAGAGAGTTGAAATTGAACAAGCAAGTGCGGGAGATATAGTAACAATAGCAGGATTCCCAAATATTTATATTGGAGAAACTTTAACTGATAATGAAGCTACTCCTGCCCTACCTGCTATTAAAATAGATGAACCAACTATTTCCCTAAACTTCCTTGTTAACAATTCCCCTTTTGCTGGACGTGAAGGAAAATTCGTTACAGGACGCCAAATAAGAGAAAGACTAGAAAAGGAACTTGAAATAAACGTGGGACTTAAAGTAGATTTTTCTTCAAGTGAATACTATAGAGTATTCGGTCGTGGAGAACTTCATATTGCAGTCTTACTCGAAAATATGAGACGTGAAGGATATGAACTTCAAGTATCACAACCTCAAGTAATTATAAAAGAAGAAAATGGCGTAAAGACAGAACCATTTGAAGAATTAACTATTGATACACCTGAAGAATTTACAGGTGCTATTATAGAAAAACTTGGTATGAGAAAAGCTATGATGACAGATATGAAAAGCAAAGATGGACAAGCTAGAATGCTTTTTGAAGTACCAACTCGTGGACTACTAGGTTATAGAGGTGTATTTGTTATCGATACAAAGGGTGAAGGAATAATGGCAAGTAGATTTATAGGTTTCAAAGAATATGCAGGAAATATAGAAAAACATACAACAGGTTCTATGACATCTATGATGACTGGTAAGGCACTTGCTTTTGCACTATGGAATCTACAAGAGCGTGGAAGAATATTTATTGAACCAACAACAGAGGTTTACGAAGGAATGGTTGTAGGAGATGTATCAAAGGGTGAAGATATGGATGTTAACCCATGTAAAGGTAAACAACTTACAAATATGAGATCATCAGGAAATGATGAACATATTATGCTTACTCCGGCCTGGAAACTAGATATAGAAAGAGGTCTTGAGACAATGCGTGAAGATGAATATCTAGAAATTACTCCAGTAAATGTTAGATTGAGAAAGAAATTTTTAACAAATACAGATAGAGCAAAAGCAGGAAGAAAGGCATAAATAAAATGAAATATAAAAAGCGAAGCCGGGTGTGCATAAGCAACCCGGCTTTGTTTGTTATCTCACTTAGTAAACTGGATTAAATGGCTCAAGGAGTTTTTCTTTGACTTTCTTATCTATCTCACCTAAAAGATCATACAGTTCTGTTGTTGCACTCTTACCATCCAAATGTGATCCAAGTATTACTTGGTGTAAATACCTGAGCTTTGCTTGTAAAAGTGCTTGTTTACCACTTTCTGTAAGGTGAATTGGTAATTTTTTACCTTCACCACCTTGAGTTACGTAAGATAATCTAATTAATTTTTTGAGTTTATCAATTGCTGTTGTTAACGTAACACCGAGATACTTTGCGAGATTTGAAATTGTAATTCCTGGTTGAATTTCTACCACACCCAACATATCAACTTCATCATCCAACAAACTCGTTTCGCCCAAACAATGTTCATCTCTCCACCTCCTAAGCAAAACCAAATGATAGATAACCTCAGCGAGTTTTACTTCACAATTTACCGCATTTTGATTCAACATATTAAATTTTCAAGTTTACAATACAGTAACACAAAAAGTATATATAAGTCAAGGATATTCATTCTATTTATTAAAATTTATTTTATAGCTAAAGTTATCCACAAAAGATAAAGTTTTGATAAAATTTTTGTAAAAATAGCTATTGTTTTAATAAAGTGTATTTAATATAATGATTCAAAACAAACTAAACGTAAACGTAGTAGACCTACATCTCGCAAGTATTATAAATTAAATAAATAAAATTATGGTTATAGAAAAAGCCCCACAATATATAATTGATTTACAGAACTTTATTACAAAAGAGATCAATGGAATTAAAGGTGAGATAAATGGAATAAAAGATGAAATACAGAGTATCAAAATAAAAATATCAGATTTGAGGTCTGAAATGAATGAAAGATTTGATGGTGTACATAGAGAAAT
>CAZFXF010000046.1:0-4320 GCA_964522965.1 uncultured Candidatus Saccharibacteria bacterium | reverse complement strand
AGGACACGGCCCTTTGGAGGCTGGTATCTTGGTTCGAGTCCAAGCCCCGCAGCAATGATTTATGAGGATAGCAAAACTATCCGAATAAAACATATTGGGTTTGGCGAGAAAGACGGGCGTATTCGAGCAGTAGCAAGCATGCCGAGTCGGGGTCGAGGAAATTTCTGAGCGTCGGCGAAGAAATTATCCGTGACCGAGTCCCTATCCCCAGCATGAGTAAGTGTAGTATCGAGATTTTGATAAGAGAGTATAAAAATATGGAAGAAAATATTAAAAAAATTCCAGAGGAAATAGTAAAAAGGCGAGCAGGCTACGTCAGCCTATCTGCTTCTTTAGAAGAAAAATTTAATAACCAACGGATTAGAGTAATTGAATCTCACAAGGACACTATAAAAAATTTAGCTCTGGTTAGTGGTGCTATAGCAACGTTTTCCTTAATGCTTCTGGATAGCGAAGTTCAAAAAATTCAACTTTTGCTTGTTGTGGGGACAGTTATCTTATTACTGAGTGCTTTGGCAAGTTTTTTGTACCTTCTTTTGATAAATGAAAAAGTTGGTCGAAAAGTTAAAAATAATGAGGATTTGCACTTTCAACCACTCGATAGAATTTTAATAAAATTTGAAGAGTTGTTAGAAGATAAGGTAACTGTGGAACAATACCTTGAATTTGAAAAACAAATGAGAAATGTAATCCGGGAAACAAGAAAAAACTTAATTAAAAGTGGACGAAAGGATGAAGTAGATCGTTCAGATGAATATGTAGGAGGACTATTTTTACTAGGTATGATTTTTGTAATGATGGGATTAATATTGCCCTATATATTTTAACCAAGACAGGTCGAGTTTGCTGGAGACAATATACTAGAATATCCTTACAAGGCCTTACCACAGCTATTTAACTATACGGAGGAGAACAAGTGGAAAAATGTCAGAATAAATTTCTGGCATTTTTTCTTAACTATTGTATTTCTCTTTATCTATATTTTTTAAATTTAATAAGTTAGTAAAATCTTATAAAACTAACAGTAATAATTTAATATGCTAAAATAACCACATGAAAAAAACATCTAAAACATTAGAAATAACTGCCCTTATATTGATTGTTTTATGTGTGATTTTTTATTATGTTTTAAATGAGAAAACAGTCATAGAATACGGATATTCCGGTCATCAGTTTCGTGTAAATGAGCTTGGCTTAAATTGTTATTATTCTGATTGGGGATGGAAGAAAATAAATAAACCCACTCTTCACGTTGATACTTCAACAATTAAATATGTAAATGTAGCTGATGATGCAAACTCTAATTTGAATAAAAATAATACATTTTACAATGGAGATTACTTAAAAGATAAAAATAATGTTTACCATGTAGATTATCATTGTGTAGGAGGTATTGTTACAGGTGCAGATCCAAATACATTTGAAGCACTAGGATTCTCTTATGCAAAAGATAAAAATAATGTTTACTTTGCTGGAAAAAATATTTCTGTTGATTATGACTCTTTTAGGGTATTACCAAATGGAGTATATTTTGCAATAGATAAGACAGCAGCCTACTACGGCGGAATGAAAATTTCTGGAGTTGATTTAAATACATTTCACCCTATAACTCGACAAATTTCTGCTGATAAAAATTGCATATATTTTGAAGACAGAATAAAAACTGATCAATCAGGAAAATGTGTAAATTCAAGTATTATCAATAAATATTGCGGTATAAATATAAAAGAAGAAGATTGTTGGAGTACAATACTTCAAAATTAACTTCTCTAAGGCAAAAGTCAATTATGTATGATACAATTACACTAATGAAAAAGTTAATTAATTTTTTTAAAAATCTCAATAAGAATGACCTGAAAGCGGTCACAGAAAAACAACTCGATAAAAATATTGAGGTTATTGAATCTTTACGAGACTATGATCAAGGTAAAAAAAACATATCGACAGATAAAGTCCAAGAGTATCTACCTAGTGTACGAATTACTACTCAATAGAAATCTAGTTTCTTTTCCTCTCACTGCAGAGACAAGAAACAAAGTTGATTCTTTAGTTTCTAATATCAATAGTTCATACTTTGATAAGGAAATATATGAAACAACTGAAGAAAAAGCAGTTGCTTTTTTATATTTTATAATTAAGGATCACCCATTTATTGATGGGAACAAAAGGACTGCGTGTTTAGTATTTCAAGTCTTTTGTGATATTAATTTTATCATTCCTAATTTTAGAAATTTTACTCTAGATCAGTTGGCAGTATTTATTGAAAAAACACAAGAAAGAGATCATCAATTATTAATTAAAACTATTGCTAATTTATTATTTAGCAATATGAAATTTTAATGAACAAAACTATTCATATATCTCTAATAACCACCTCTTTCCTCCTCTCTCGATCTATATTCTTTTTTATCGACGATCCTGAAGGACCCAATCTTTTAATTGTTAGTGTTTTAGCTTTGTTTATCTATATTGTTATCTATTTTATATATAAATTAATAAATAAATTTAGATATTGACTTTTATATTTTTATATGATATTAAGCATATAAACATCGTACATTAAAATGAATCCTGAATTAATTTCGGAAATAACAGAAATCATAAGTGATTGGGCCATCAAAAAGGGATTGGTTAAGGATGGTAAGCAAATCATAGTAAATATTGAAATCAGCAACCCTAAACCCGTAGTAGTAAAAGTAAACGAAAAAAATGATGAGCTAGATACAATATTGGCTATGCCAATCAATAGCCTTCTATCCTTCAGTAAACGAGTAGAAAATTTTATCGAACTTGCAAAATTAACACTGGTCGGAGACTTGGTCAGAATGACTAGCGATCAAATACTAAAGTACAAAAATACTGGAAAGAAATCTCTTAGGGAAATCAAAGATAAACTTGCAGAAAAAGAATTAAAATTGGGAATGAGTTGCCCAGTCGGACCACTTGAAAGGCAAGCTATACTTGATTCGCCAATTGATCAGTATTTTCATCCTGATTTTGCATATTTCCTTAGGGATCAGGGCTTATCAAAAGTCGCACAAATCAAGTCATTAAGCCCTGAGAATTTGCAAAATATTTGGAATGATGATCGCTTAAGAAAATTTGGAACTGCGAAACGTGCACATTCCGAAATTCAGCAAAGACTCACAAAACGAGGACTTTGATCTATCACCTGCTCAACCCAGCACACGCTTTGGTTGAGCGGTTTTTTATTTTAACACCCCTACTCAACCCTAAAACTAATAAAATAATCATTCTTACCATCATAACCATACTTCTGACCACAATATGATTTCTTATCTATTAGACCGCAATATAGTGTAACTTGCATACGATAAGCATTTATATCATTTACAGGAGCCTCTATATGCCAAACATTAAGATTATTATCAAAATATGCATTACCTGACCATATTCCTATATTTTTATTATTATAAATTCTTGCACTAACATTAAAATACTTATCTGGACCTGCTATGCTTCCATCTTTTTCTAAACCTTCTATATTTAATATTATTTTATCCCCTATTTTATAACTATCTTTTGCTCCAAATACACTTTTTATATAATAATCACTCTTAGATCTTTGCATTAGAGGATAACTAGAACTAATAGTGAATTCATCACTTATAAATACATTTTTTCTATTATAGCTAGCAAGAATAATATTGTATTTTCCTGGATAAATAGAAAAGTCCTCTGGAATTTTATAATTTATCTGTGAATTTACACTTTCTTTATCACCAAGATTATTTCTACTATATATTTGTATACCATTACCAATATTATTATCAACTGGTAGTATTTGAGCCATTGAAACATCTATAAGTTCTGGATCCCATTTAATATTTATTACATCACCCAAGTTATATACATCTCCATACTTTGGTGAACTTATGACAATACCTCCAGTTAATTCATTAATATTACTTTCATTTACATATGGTAAAGGACCCTTTGGTGGATTTTCAGAATCTGAATTTATTTCATCTATATTATCAGTATAACCATTATGTACCTGATCAATAACTTTATTGTCGATATTTTTATTTTGAACTATTGGTGTTTCATTATTATATACAGCCGTTGGGTGATTGTATTTATTAAAGGTCTTATATATTAAAAGGCCAATCAAAGAAATAACTACTATTGTTATAAAAGATAAAATGCTTGATTTTGTTTGCGTATTCATTTAAATAAAATTATACAACACTATGTTACAACTACCAAATATGCATTCCCTTTTACATATGCTATAATGTGAGCGTTATAAAATAATAATAAAAATATGGCAAAACCAAATTCTGCATTTATGAAACC
>CAZFXF010000045.1:0-4439 GCA_964522965.1 uncultured Candidatus Saccharibacteria bacterium | reverse complement strand
AACCTAGGTTCAGGAAAAACAGCATTTACAAAATGTTTAGCAAAAGAACTAGGAATACATGAAGTTATAACAAGCCCAACATTTGTAATAATGAAACTATATGAAACAAAAAATGAAAAGTTTAAGAGACTTATACATATAGATGCATATAGACTTGAAAGTGGAAAAGAATTACAAATACTAGATTTTGAATCTTTAGTAAATAATAAAAATAATTTAATAGTCATAGAGTGGCCAGAGAATGTAAAAGAAATTTTAACTAAGGATCATAAAAAGATACATTGTAGCTTTATAGATGAAAATACAAGGCAATATGATGTAGAATAGTTATATGAATAAAAAACGATTAGTACTACTCGATTCTCACGCAATACTACATAGGGCATATCATGCTTTGCCAGATTTTGCTTCAAAAAAGGGTGAACCAACAGGAGCACTCTATGGTCTTGTAGCTATGCTTATAAAAATAATAGAGGATATAAAACCAGACTATATAGTTGCTTGTTATGATCTTCCGGGGCCAACATATAGACATAAAGCATATAAGGAATATAAAGCTCAAAGAAAAAGTATGGAAGATGCTTTGGCTACACAAATAAATCGTTCAAGAGATATTTTTAAATCTTTCAATATTCCAATTTACGATAAACCAGGTTTTGAAGCTGATGATATGCTAGGAACTATTTCTGAAATAGCAAAAAAGGATAAAAATTTAGAAATAATAATTGCTTCCGGAGATATGGATACAATGCAATTAATACAAGGTGAAACTGTAAAGGTTTATACTTTAAAAAAAGGAATAAAGGATACAATTCTATATGATGAAAAAGCAGTTAAAGAAAGATTTGGTTTCGGTCCAGAATTACTTCCAGATTATAAAGGTTTGAGAGGTGACCCCTCAGATAACATTATTGGTATAAAAGGAATAGGAGAAAAGACGGCAAGTACACTCATATCTAGTCTAGGAACAATAGAAGATATATATAAAAAGTTGGAAAAAGATAAAAAGAATAATTATGAAAGCTTCAAAAAACTCGGCATAACTGATCGTATTGTAAGACTTTTAATTGAAGGAAAAGAAGAAGCTGAATTTAGTAAAATGCTAGCAACAATTCGTCGTGATGCCCCAATTGATTTTAAATTGCCTGAAAAAGAATTTAAACAAGGTATAGATAGGGAAGCGGTAAAAACTCTATTTAATGAACTGGATTTTAGAACACTAGGAATTCGTTTTACAAATGTTATTGATGGTAAAACAAATATGGATAATACTGAAGTTGAAGATGAAAAGTCTATAGATGTCGAAGATATAGTAAAAGATATTCCAAAAGATGAAATAGAAAAGACTTCACTTGCACTTTGGATAATTGATTCTAATAGAACAAACCCTAGTGCAGAAGAGATACTAGAATATACAAAAACAAATGATTTTAAAAAGGCTAGTGAAATAATATTTAAAGAGCTTGATAGAAGAGGATTGAGAAAAGTTTATCAAGATATAGAAATGCCTTTAATTCCAGTAATAAATAAAATGGAAGAAAAAGGTGTAAAAATAGACGTTGATTTATTGAAAGATTTATCAAAGAAATATCATAAGACTTTATCTTCACTTGAAAAAAAGATTTGGGAATTGTCAGGAGTAGAATTTAATATAAATTCTCCAAAACAACTTGGTGAAGTTCTTTTTGATAAATTACAACTTACCGCTAAAGGACTTAAAAAAACAGAAGGGGGAGCACGTTCTACTAGAGAATCAGAACTTGAAAAGCTTCGTGATGCACACCCAGTAGTGCCTTTACTTTTTGAATATAGAGAATTACAAAAACTTCTTTCAACTTATATAGATGTAATTCCTACGCTTGTCGATAAAAATAATAGACTTCATGCAGACTTTATATCCTCAGGAAGTGCTACAGGTCGTATGGCTAGTCAAAATCCAGGAATACAAAATATCCCTATAAAAACCGAACTAGGTAAGGTTATACGAAATGCTTTTATAGCAGAAAAAGGTTTTAAAATAGTTGCACTGGATTATGCTCAAATAGAGCTTAGAATTGCTGCTTTTATATCAGGAGATGAAAAATTAATAGAAATATTTAAACAAGGAGAAGATGTACATAAGTCTGTAGCAAGTAGAGTGTTCGGTGTACCACTTGATAAAGTTGATTCAGAGATGAGACGCAGAGCAAAGATAATAAATTTCGGAATACTTTATGGTATGGGAGTAAATGCTTTGAGACAAAATCTCGGTACAGATAGAAAAGAAGCACAAGAATTTTATAATAATTATTTTGCAACTTTTAGTGGTCTTGCAAAATATCTTGATGAAGTAAAAGCACAAGCAGAAAGAAATGGTTATACAGAAACATTTTTTGGAAGAAGAAGATATTTTGAAGGGATAAATTCAAAAATTCCTTTTATAAAAGCTATGGCAGAAAGAATGGCAATAAATGCTCCATTTCAAGGAACAAATGCTGATATTATAAAAATAGCCATGAAAAGAGTTGATGATTATTTTATAGAAAAAGGCTATCAAAATGATGCTTTCCTAGTTTTACAAGTACATGATGAATTGGTTTATGAAATAAAAGAGGATTTGGTATCAAAAATCGTTACAGAAATTAAAAATATTATGGAAAATATAATTCCTATAGAACAAACAAAGGGTGTAAAACTAATTGTTGCACAAGAAATAGGTGATAATTGGGGAGAATTAAAATAAATGATAATTTTTATTCACGGGGAAAATACTGAAAAAGCAAGAAATAAAGCTCATGAGCTTATTGATAGTTTGCGTAAAAAAAAGCCTGATGCAAGTTTTTTTAAAATAAATAGTGAAAACTGGAATGAAGGTTTGATAACAGAATATGCTATGGGTCAGGGTTTATTTTCAAATAAATACATAGTTTTTCTAGATAAAATCTGTGAAAATAAAGATTTAAAAGATAGCTTTATCGATAAACTTGATGAAATGAAATCTTCAGAAAATGTATTTATAATTCTTGAAGGTAAGCTTGATAAAATAACTATTACAAAGATAGAGAAAAGATCCGATAAAGTTCAGTTATTTGAATTAATCGAAAAAACATATAAAAAAGAAGATTTTAATATTTTTTCACTAGGTGAAGCATTGGGAAATAGAGATAAGAAAAATTTATGGATTTTATATAGAAGTGCTTTGAACAATGGAAAAGTACCAGAAGAAATTCATGGCACACTCTTTTGGCAATTAAAATCTATAGCAATAGCAAGTAAAGCAGATAGTGCTATAAATTCAGGACTTTCTCCTTTTGTATTTAATAAATCAAAAAACTATTTGAAAAACTTTAAACAACAAGAAATTTTTAATATGTTAAATACTTTAATATCAATTTCTCATGATTCAAGAAGAGGAATAGGGGAAATTGAGACTAGTCTTGAAAGGTGGATACTTGAGGCTTTTTGATATAATATACATGTATGGAAAAACAAGCTAAAAATAGCAATATAAATTCAAAAAAGACAGTTTTAACTGGAGATAGACCAACTGGTAGACTTCATCTCGGACACTATGTAGGTTCAATTCAAAATAGAATTGCTCTACAAAATAAAATCGGTAACGGTATCGATAATGCTTTTTATATGATTGCAGATATTCAGGCTCTAACTGATAATTCTGACAATCCAGAAAAAGTAAGAAATAATGTTCTTGAAGTAGCTATGGATAATATTGCTTGTGGGCTTGATCCAAAAAAGACAACCTTTTTTATACAATCATGCATACCAGAAATTGCTGAGCTTACTGTACTATTTTTAAATCTTGTTACTTTAGCTCGTCTTCGTAGAAACCCAACAGTAAAGAATGAAATGAAACAAAAAGGTTTTGGTGAAGATGTACCAGCAGGTTTTCTTTCTTATCCTATTAGTCAAACAGCAGATATATTATTCTGTGGAGGAAATATTGTTCCTGTAGGAGAAGATCAATTACCAGTACTAGAACAAGCAAATGAAATTGTAGATAAATTTAACTCTATTTATGGTGAGACATTTTCTAGAATAGAACCCGTTTTATCAAATGCACCAAGACTTGTGGGAATAGATGGAAATGCAAAGGCTAGCAAGTCGCTTGGTAATGCAATATATATTTCTGATTCTTATGAAGAGATAAAAAGAAAAGTAATGGCAATGTATACAGATCCAGAGCATATACATGTAAATGATCCAGGAAAAGTGGAGGGTAATGTTGTTTTTACTTATTTAGATATATTTGATACTGATAAGGTAGAAGTTGCAAATTTAAAACAACAATATAAAAAGGGAGGACTAGGTGATGTTGCTATTAAAAATAGATTAATAGAAGTTTTGGAAAAAATAATTGCTCCAATTAGACAAAAAAGATTAGAACTAGAAAAGAATCCTGAAAAGATAATGGAAATATTGAAGCAAGGAAATGAAAAGGC
>CAZFXF010000044.1:0-4555 GCA_964522965.1 uncultured Candidatus Saccharibacteria bacterium | reverse complement strand
CACTTGCAGTAACTGCTTTTACGGCATTTGCTTCAAGTCCCGCTATTGGATTGCCACCATTTGGTATAGGTTGATTTTTTGAAGTCCATATTATCGAACCAGCTATTATTGCTCCTGCAATAATTATCGCAGTAGGGATATTTAAAGGAGATGCATTTTGATTTTTTTCTTCCATTGATTTCTTTTAAATTTTATATATGTTTATTGTAACCTTATTTTAAAATATAGTCACATATCTATTTATATCCTATAGGACAAAAGCCGAGTTGTGCTCGGCTGTGTTAGTTTTAAAAATATTCGTACAAATATTCAATCAATCTTTTGTACAAGTCACGTATAATAACTGGCCAAAATATGAAGGAAAATACAAGAAGAATTACAAACAGATAGAATGACTTAAACAAAATAACAAGTTTTTTATCACCGTCATAACAGCTGATTATCCTCGAGATACACATGGTTGTCATGAATAGTGATATACATATGCTTATCTGCAAGTAAAACTTCGTTATTGAATAAAATATTTCAAATAAATTCACAAATACCCCCTTTCTTATATTAGGCTAAATCTTTTTCGATTTTTTGTCAAAATTTAAAAGGGTAATGTAAATGTCATTGCACTATCTATTTTCTCTTCCCATTTTGCAGGATTTAACTTTATTTCTTTTATTTGTCCTTGTGCACCAAGATCTTTATATAATAGCTTTTTATTCTTGATTGCATAATCATAAAGTTCTTTTGTAATCCTTACATCTTCTATACAATACTTTATTATTTTATCTATTTCACCATTTTGCCACCATGTAATAGCTTCAAGACCATGTCCAGCTTTATTTTTACCGAGAGTAGCTTCTGCCAAAGTATCGAGTTTTATTCTTCTACCTAGAGAATTTCTAACTTCAACCAAAAGATCAAGACTTTTTATTTTTGTTAAATCTCCAGTGTAGTATTTATTTAATAAAGGAATATCAAAATGATCACCGTTAAAAGTTATAAGCATATCTGCTTGTTCAAGAATAGGCCAAAGTTTAGAAAAATCATTTTCCAAATAGCTAGTATATGTATCATTTAGTGAATCATGTATACATACAACAGAAATATCGAGAGCAGCTGGATCGTTTGAGCCAACATCACTAAAAAGATTTTTTGTTTCTACATCAAATGTAATCTTTCTCATACTAATTTTCTTCTATATTTCCTGTTTTTAAATTCTTTACTTTATATTTTCCTGTTTTAACTTCTTCTTCACCAATTACTATAAGTCTCTCAATATTTCTTTTATCAGCAGATTTTATTTGTTCGCCTATTTTCTTATAACTAAAATCTACTATTACCTTTTTGCCATTTTTTCTTAAATTTTGAGCAATATCATTTGCAAAAGGGGATTGTTCTTTACTTATTACAGCAATATATATATCTGCATTTGAGTGAACCTGAGGTAAAGATTTATAAGTTTCCATAACATCTTTTGCAGTTACATCTCCAAGTCCAAAACCGACAGCAGGTACCTTTTCTCCACCAAAAAGTGATAATAAATCATCATATCTTCCTCCACCGCACAATGATCTTCTATTTTCTGGATTTTTATCGAATATTTCAAATACAATACCTGTATAATAATCAAAACCACGCATTAATGTTTGATCAAAAACAGCATTTGTGATTCCAAGTTTTTCAAGCATGTCTATAACTTGTCTTATTTCACTTATGCCCTCATGTTCGTCTTTTGTTTGAGGAAGATTTTTTGTAAATTCTTCAAAGTTTCTTGAATTCAATAAAGCCATCATTATAGGAGCCTTTTCGCCAGTTAATTTAACTATTTCTTCTTTAAAAGTATTACCATCAATCTTTCTTTTTTTATCAATTAATTTTGAAATAGCATGACTATTTTTACTATCAAGACCTAGTACATCTTTAGTAACATAGTTCATTAATTTTCTATTATTTATACGAATTTCAAAATCAGTATCCTTAAGACCACTCGCTTTTGTAATATCATAAGCAATTTGAATTACTTCAGTTTCAGCATTTAGACTCTCAACACCAAAGATGTCTACATTTAATTGCCAGTGTTCGCGCAATCTACCTTTTTGAGGTTGTTCATAACGAAATAGATTTGGTATTGAGTACCAACGAAGAGGAAAAGATAATTCTCTTTTTTTACCTGCAACCATACGAGCTACAGTCGGTGTCATTTCTGGTCTCAATGTCACTTCTCTTTCGCCACGATCTATAAAAGTATATGTTTGTTCATTTACTATTTCTTCACCAGACTTTGCTTTATATAGTTCAGCAGGTTCAAGAACAGAAGCCCCGTATTCTTCATAACCATATTTTTCAACACATTTCCTCCATATTCCAAATATATGGTTTTGTATAGCCATTTCATTCGGATAAAAATCTCTAACCCCCTTATAACTCTCAGTTGATAGCTTTTTCATTTATTTGTATTAATATAGGTGTATATTAACAAAAATGATTACTCTTTACAAAAATATAGGTGAAACACCTTTGGAATGCCTTGAAAGGTATAGAAAGACAAAACCTGAATTAAAAGATATTCCTATGACATATGCAGGAAGACTAGATCCTATGGCTCAAGGATTGCTTTTGATTTTAATAGGGGATGAATGTAAAGAAAAAGAAAAATATCTTGGTTTTGATAAAGTTTATGATATTGAAGTTTTATTTGGAATAAAGACAGATACCGGTGATGTTTTAGGAATAATTAGTGAAGTTAAAACTGATAAAGTTAATATTAATAATATAAATTTAAATAAATACAAAGGAAGTTTTGAACAAAGTTATCCTATTTATTCATCAAAAACTGTAAATGGTGAACAACTCCATACTTTGGCTAGAAGGGGAGATTTACCTGATGAAATACCAACAAAAAGTGTTGAAATTTATGATATTACAAGTCTCAGTCAATACGACATTTCAGGTAAAGATCTTTCAAATAATTCTATTTCAAATATAAATAAAGTTAATGGAGATTTCCGACAGAAAGAAATAATAGATAAATGGGAAAACTTCAAACAACAGCATGGTAATATTACTTTTCAAGTCATAAAACTTAGAGTTTCATGTAGCAGTGGTACATATATGAGATCATTAGCTGAAAGAATAGCAAATGAACTGGGTAGTGTGGGGATTGCTATTAGTATAAATAGGATAAAACTTGGGGATTTTGTTTAGTTTGGTACAGTATAAAGCTATTGACTACATATATATTTTATGATAATAAATAGGTAGATAGATCGTCGATCTTCTACTGGATATGGCAACAGTCATTTTGCCTAGACATTGTTCGATGAACAATGTTGATTGAAATAGGAAGCGATGCTTCCTATACGAAAGGAAAAACAGTATGTCAGTCATGTCGATGCACTACTTGGGTGTACACGCTTCAAATGGTACTGTGGTACTTCATGGTAAGTCTGAAACTACAGTTAGGATCATAGGGTCAAGCTGTATTTCGACCGGTGTCCGTTATACAAAACCTGATTCATATGGTGAAATGACAGCAAGTTTCGGTCCACTTCCAAATGGTGTCGGTGCGGTTATTGCTTTCATCATCACACATCCTCCTGCAGGTCGAGGTATTATTAATATCAATGAATCTGCGGTTATGAAAGTTGGTTGGAGTGGTGACATGATATTTCTTGATACTGATCATCACTTCACTTCGGAACATTGCTCACTTACTGTGGGTAAAGACCGATGTCTTGAGCTTATTGTCCCTGGTGAGGGTCGGTTCGTTCATGATCCGACTGGGAAGATGGATAACAAGGATGCTAGGTATGTAGATAATCCTGATATCCTCTGCCAGTTTGCGAATGGAGGTATCGATATAAATACTCTCAATTCGATGGTGGGTGTTGATTCTCGAACAGCTACAGAGATCCAACTTCAATATGCTCAGAGAAGGATAAGCTTGCTAGAGTCGGAGATGGATAGAAAGAATAGCGACTTTGAGATCTCGCGAAAAGGTCTCGCTGCTTCTGAAGTAAAAAGCAGAGGAATTATTGAGTTAAAAGATTTTAAGATCAGCGAGCTCAAGGCTAGCTTACAAACAAGTGAAGCCAAAGTTGAACAACTTAGAGTTATGAGAGCAAATGTTCTCAAAACTCTTATAAAAGGTACCTGGGGTACACGTATCAAGCGTGCAGTACATGAACTCGTGAATAATCAGGATGTTTGAATAAAACATCTTCACCAAGCGCAACGGTTTCCGTTGCGCTTGTTTTCTATTTCAAAACCAAATCTTCGAGTTCTTTTATCCTAGGTTTATGATCCTCTATAAGTATAAGCTCTATATTTTGAGCTCTAATCTCATATCTACCAATATGAGCTTGTATTTTTTCCATATTTATACCCAATTCTTCCATATCATAATGTAAACCAGATATATCATCTCTGATTTCAGATATATCACCAGACATTTTATTCATATTTGTTCCCATTCTATCTATTTCATTCTTTGTCATCATTGCCAAACCTTCAATTTCTCTATGTACACCATCAAATCTTTCATTCATTTCAGACCTCAAAT
>CAZFXF010000043.1:0-4589 GCA_964522965.1 uncultured Candidatus Saccharibacteria bacterium | reverse complement strand
CTAAATCTCCCTAGGTTTAAATTCTTCAGGAGCGTGTTCTAAATACCATTCAATATGATGCTTATCTAAAAGTCCTTCTTGAGCACCGACATATTGAACTACTGACATTGGATTTACTGAAGCCCACATAAGTGCTTCAAGGGGTGATTTTCCATATATTAGTGCACAAACAAAAGTAGAAGCAAAAGAATCACCACAACCAGTTCTTTCAAGTGGTGGTTTTGGATCTGGATAAATTGGCATGTAGTAGAAATGTTCACCATCAAGCATGTATGCACCTTTTGGTCCGTCTGTAATTATTACTATTTTTGGACCATAAGCATTAAGTTCTGATAGTAATTCTTTTATATCTCTTGATTCTGTATTTAATAATCCTTGTGCTTCTTCAACATTTACTACAAAGACATCACTTCTTTTATAAAAGTGTTGCATCTTTTTAATTCCAAGTCTCATTTGAAATGTTCCAGGTTGAAAACAGAGTTTGGTATTAGGATTTTCTTGTAGGTATTTATATATTTCTTCATGATAATTGAGACTATTACCACCTAAGGATGAAAGATATATCCATTTTGGAGCCTTTTTAATACTTGGGAATTTATAATCATAATCAATATGGTTTACAAGTATAGTTCTATCAGCTTCATACCAAAGTACAAAATGATAATTCGTCGGTTTACCTTTATGAATTTTTACATATTTATTGTGTACTCTTTCATGATCTAGATTTTTTAATGAATCTTTACCATTTTGATCATCGCCAAGTTGTGTTACTAGACTTGAGAATAAACCTAGTCTTGCGGCTGATACAGCGGCATTTGCTGAGTTACCAACTGCTTTAATTATTTTTACATAATCAAAAGGAACTTTATCACCAAAACGCATACAGATTTCGCATTTCTCTGTATTTACAACACAATGCACTGAAGCTTCTTTTATTCTTATGAAAGCATCAGTTGCAGTGTCACCAATTGCTAGAAAGTCTATCGCTTTTTCAAACATATGCTAAAATTATAACATGAAGACCTTAAAACAATATATAGAACAAGCGTGGAAAGATAAAAAAGCAGTTGGACATTTTAATATTTCGAATATGGAAGGTTTTTGGGCAGTAGTAAATGCAAGCAAAGAACTAGGTGTTCCAGTAATAATTGGAGCTTCAGAAGGAGAAAGAGATTTTATAGGAGTAAATGCTATTAGTGCTGTAGTAAAAGAATATAGAGAAAGAACAGGACAACCTGTATTTTTAAATGCAGATCATTCATATTCTTTTGATAGAATAAAAGAGGCTGTAGATGCAGGTTTTGATGCTGTAATATTTGATGGTACAGAATTGCCATTTGAAGAAAATGTTCAAACAACAAAAAAGTCCGTTGAATATGCAAAGAAAAATAATAAAGATATTATATTCGAAGCAGAAATAGGTTTTATAGGTAAATCATCTAAAGTTCTTGATAATATTCCAGATGGTGCCGGTACTCTTACAACAGTTCAAGAAGCAATAGAATTTGTAAAAAATACTAATGTAGATATGTTGGCTCCAGCAGTTGGAAATATTCATGGAATAGTAAAGTCTGGAGAGCCGGCCTTAAATATAAATAGAATAAAAGAAATAAGTGAAGCTGTTAAAATACCTTTAGTTTTACATGGAGCTTCAGGAAATACAAAAGAGGATGTTCAAAATGCTATACTAAATGGTGTTGCAGTTGTTCATGTAAATACAGAACTACGTGTTGCATATAGGTCTGGTCTAGTAAAATCACTTCAAGATAATCCAGATGAAGTTTCTCCTTATAAATATTTAAAGGGAGCAAGAAATGCAATGCAAAAAGTTGTTGAAGAGAAATTGAAAATATTTAATATGATGAATTAATAAAAATATGAAAAGAATATTTATAACAAGAAGAATTCCAGAAATAGGTATAAAGATGTTAACTGATAAAGGATATCAAGTTGATATTAGTCCAAAGGATAGACCTCTTACAAAAAAAGAATTAATTAAATATTTATCAAAACAACAATACGATGCTGTATTAACTCTTTTGACTGACATTATTGATGCAGAAGTAATGGATAAAGCTCCAAGTGTAAAAATATATGCAAACTTTGCTATTGGTTTTAATAATATAAATGTTGAGGAAGCAAAAAAGAGAAATATTTTTGTAACAAATACTCCTGGAGGCGGTGCTGATAGAGTTGCTGAACATACTTGGGGACTTATACTTGCTTTAACTTGTAGAATTGTTGAAGGAGATAACTATATGAAGAAAGGAAAATATAAAGGATGGGACCCTATGCTTCTTCATGGAACAAAATTGGCTGGAAAAACTCTGGGAATTCTAGGGTCAGGAAAAATCGGTGCAGATGTTGCTCATAGAGGCAAATATGGTTTCGGTATGAATATTGCTTATTATGATGTAAAGAGAAATGAAGCTATTGAAAAAGAATTTGGAGCGACTTTTTACTCAACAGTCGACGAAGTATTAAAGGTTTCAGATATTGTAAGTATTCATGTTCCATTATTACCTTCAACACAACATTTAATAAATGCTGAAAGATTAAATATGATGAAAAAAGATTCATATTTAATAAATACATCTCGTGGACCAGTTGTTGATGAAAATGCCCTAGTACAGGCTCTCAAAGATGGAGTTATAAGAGGAGCGGGACTTGATGTATTTGAATTTGAACCAAAACTAGCAAAGGGTCTAAGTAAATTAAATAATGTAGTTTTAACACCTCATATTGCTTCAGGTACAGAAGAGGCTAGGTTAGATATGGCAAAGATGTCAGCTACAAACATTATCAACACCCTAGAGGGAAATAAACCTGAAAATCTAGTATACTAGTACTATGGCAAATGTAGAATTTGATGAAGATAAGTTTCAATATGGTGGCACTCAGGGCAACCAAAGACAAACATCTTCTTCTTCACAGATGATATACAATATCCAGTCAGGTAATCCGACCGGTATGACGGGTTGGCTTATTAAAAAGGGTATTGTTGGATCTGAAAATACGGCACAATATGTTCTTGTGGGTGTCATTATTATCAATATAGTAATAGCTTTTATCGTTTTTAAATATTTTCTATGAAAAAACAACAAGGTTACAATTTACCTTTATCAATGTACATAATATTAGTAGCAACACTAGTGTCAAACTTAGTTACTACTTATTTAATGATTAAATATTTCCTATAAACAAAATGAAAAAAAACAAAGGGTTTACACTAATAGAGTTAATGGTTGTTATATCAATAATAGGTATGTTATCTTCAGTTGTTCTTGCTTCAGTAAATAATGCAAGATTTAGATCAAGGGATATAGCTTTACAAGGTTATATGAAACAAATTGCTAATTTAATGGCACTTGAAAGAACAGAAAGTTCTAATTTCAGTAATCTTAATAGGGGTTGGGTTGATACTTGTAACCCAGTACCAGCATGGTCAGGTCGTTATAATAGTGAGATACAAAGGATTTGTCAAATAATGATAACTATGACAGAAGGAACACTACAATTAGTTTATATTGGCGCTCCCCAAAGTTCAAATAATTCCTCATATACTATAATGGCAAGAATGCCTTATCAATCTAGATTAGCTGGTGCCAATAGATATGCTTGTTTAGGTGCAAATGGAAAAACATCTACCAATAGTCTACCTGGAACATGGACTGGGGATGGTTGTTGGTCTGATCCAACTAATCAATAGTAATTTTAATGAATGCTATTAATAATAAAGAGAATAAAGGTTTTACTTTAATTGAATTATTAGTGGTAATATCTATTATCGGTATGATGTCTTCAGTGGTTCTTGCATCAGTAAATGTTACTAGAGACAAAGCTCGATTAGCAGGGGCTCAGAAATTTAGTGGATATAATAATAGAACACTAAGTGCTGATGCGGCTGGACTATGGAGTTTCGATGAAGGTTCTGGATCAACTGCTTATGATACTAGTGGTAATAGTAATAATGCAAGTTTATCTGCCGGTGCTACTAGAGTTACAGAAACTCCAAATAAAATCGGTTATGCTCTTTCTATTTCTGCAGGTACTTATGCAGGTGCCCCATATTCTCAAAGTTTAGACATATCAAAAGGAACATTATCTGCTTGGGTTAAGACATCTAATCAAGCTATTCAAGCTGTTATAGTTAAGGTTGGTTCTTATTCTTTATATACAAGAGTAGGTCAAGCAGTTTTATATGATGCAAATAGTAATACATACAAAGGAAGTAATACTAGTGTTGCAGATGATAAATGGCATCATGTAGCTATATCATTCAATCATAATGTTGCAAATGGTTTAAATATATACGTCGACGGCTTATTAAAATATACTGGTACAGCTTCAACGCCTAGCGGAGCATTAAATGGAGTTGGTATTGGGTCAGCTTTTTACAATAGTGGAGCTACAACATTTACTGGTTATATTGATGATGTTGCTATATATAATAGTGTATTAGCACAAGAACAAATAAAAGAAATATATGCTAGAGGTATAGATTCGCATTCAAATCTATCTATAAATAAATAACAAAAACATTTGCCTTTTTATTAAAAAAGTGTAATATATCACGTATGCTTACTTTA
>CAZFXF010000042.1:0-4654 GCA_964522965.1 uncultured Candidatus Saccharibacteria bacterium | reverse complement strand
TTCAATACTTAAAATTTAAAATACAAAACCCCGTGCGAACACGGGGCTTTAGTAAGAAAATTTCAACTGTTGAAAGGCATATCCTGTGACCTAAACATCAACCTCATTCGCCTTCGTTCTTCTTCTAACGAAGTAAGTACTTTCCCCTCATTGATATTTGTATCTGCCGGTTTTGATCTGAAAGACACAACAGCTGGCGATGGTGCAGGCTTTCTAGCCTGGACTATCCTGCGTGCTTCAGAAAATTTGGCAAACATGTCACTCATTGGGATAGTTTCAGGATAATCCTTAACTAAACCCGAATAGACTTGGGCAGTTTCATCACCGAATCTAGACCCAATGTGATTTATAGAATTTTGTTTGTTGACTTTCATGATAACCTCTCTTTCTAACAATAAATTAACACAAAACCACTATATTCTCAATTATTTTATTTATTGAATATAATACAAAAAACACCAGTATTATCTGGTGCTTTTTGTTCTGGTGCCTTCGGTAGGAATCGAACCTACATCAAAGCCTTAGAAGAGCTCTGTTCTATCCATTGAACTACGAAGGCATATAATATATCCGTAACAAATAGAATATAACCTATATAGACGGATCTCGCAAACCCACATAACCAGACTTAACTCTTTCTCTATTTATTGCTTTTGCTTCAAGTCTTTTTGTAACTATTTCAAAATCCTTAATATTAAAGTCTTTTGTGGTAACAGAAGAGTCAAATTGTTTCTCTCCTAGCTTACCATTTATCATGTCATAATAAACTTTGACACCAAAAGCCACTGAAAGACCTGTTATTAATATAAAAATTAAACATATAATTACCCAATCAACATAAGCATTTCTACCTATTTCTTTTATTGCTTTACCAAAACCTAAACTTGGTAAATGAATATTTTTTAATCTTTCATTCATATTATTTTGTTGATAATGCTTTTATTTGTAATGACATAGACCATTTACTATTTGTTGCTATCTTCTTTTTTGTAGATACAACTATATCTCCATTTCCTACATTATCTGATACATCAGTCGTTATAACAACATTATTTAAATAAACTTGATAAGGAATATTTTCTAATAAAACTAACGATTTCATAATTGAAGCAAAACTTCCTTTTGCATCAATTTTTGCTGTTATAGTGTTGCCGATATTAAAATTTTTTAATTTTGCATCCTTTGAATCTTTATTCTCTTTATTAATACTTGATATTGTAATATCAGTCCCTGATTGTTTACCTATATTTTCAACTGCTTCTATAAAATCGACAATTTTATCTTCAGATATAATTATACTGTTTATATTTTGTCTATCTTTTTCTGAATTGTTATATAGTTCCACCAAATCCTCTTCGTGCTTCTTCATCTCATTTTGATATTGAAGTTCAGCGTGTGCCTTTGAAGTAATACTTCCTTGTTTAACTATATTTTTATACATAATAAAATAGGCTGTTCCTGATACTATAAAAGCTAGTATCGACATTATGAGCAGTATGTAGTGTTTATGTCCTATTTTCATTTTATTTAATAATATTAAATCTCATACTAAAAGTAATATTTTTATTTTTTGCCAAATCAGATATTGGTAATTCAATATTTTTAAAACCACTATCACTTTCAATATTCTTTTTAAATTGAATCAATGCTTCTCTTGTAAGTGAGCTACCTTGTATATATGCTTTTGTTGTTGTTGCTGAACTATCATCGTATGAAAGTTCAAATGATTTTATAAATAAACCATTTGTTTTATATTTACCTATTTTCTCAACTGCTTCTGAAAAAGGTATGTAGTCTTTCTTAACTAAAACTCTTGAAACTATAGATTGTATCTGGGTTAACTCTTTATCAATTTTACTTACACCTTTTGCTATTCTGTCTTTTTTCATTTTCTCTACTTGTTCAATAATTTTAGATTCTTCTGTTCTAGACACAGTAAAAGATGGTATAAGAGATATTATTCCAATAACAATAGCAATTGATAAAAAGAATAAAAGAATAACAAAAAGTCTAACTCTGTATTCTCTCCTTAAAACTCTTATTTCTGATTCTGGTAAAAGTGTATAGTGTATCATTGTATTGGTAATGAAAGTCCTATTGCTACAGCATAATCAAGTGATTCTTCAAATGGTATTGGTGGTATATATTCATCAGTTGAAAAAGCATTTCTCCATACCTGAGCTAACTCAACTGGAATATGTGGATCGGGAGATATTTGTGATAATAAACCATCTTTTAAAGATGAACTTCCGGATAGTACAATTCTTCCAATTGTACTCTGTCCCCTATCTTTCCAATATTCATAAACTCTACCTAACTCTTTCTTTAAATCATTTGAATTTTCAACATTCTCTTTACCCCAAGGTATAGTGGATGTAAAACAAAGCACACCTCCTGTAACTATATATACACCGGTACTTTTATTCATAATATGTACTATCATTTCTGTATCAAGTGATCCTTTAGGTACTATAGCTCTAGCAATAGCTTTTGGTTGAATATCGAATGCTATTACTGTTAACCCTGCATTTTTTATAGCTTCAAGATAACTATTCACAAGATCCTGTGGAGCAACAGAAACACTAGCAAAATGCTGTTTACTGGTATTTGCATTTGGAATTAAATCAAAGAAAAATATAGATTCACTTGGTGAAATTGGAACGTTTTCTTCAAGTTTGAATTCTATAAGTTGTCTAATTTCATTTTCATCAGTAGTTGGAACTTCAGTTTTAAATAAATACATTCTCTCTTCAGGTAAAGAAGCCCTGACTACATTTAACTTTATTCTCTCCTTTATATTTTTAAGACTTTGAACTAGTGCATCCACGTCTTTTATTTGACCAGACTCTATTACACCCTGAGCAAGAGGCTCAATTCCATAATTTTTAACAATAAAACCTTTACCAGTTTTATGCATATCAACTACGCGTATTGCATCATCAGAAATATCCAAACCTGAATAAGGAATATTCAAATAATGTGGCGGTGGAAATAATTTAAAAAATGTTCTTGTAAACATATAGTACTTTCCTACTATTGTACTATATTTTTGTTTTTAACTGAATATGATTTAAACAAGTGATATATACCAGGTAAAAAAGATATGAGGATTATGAGTAGTATGATTGGTAAAAGATATTTATCTATTCCAGGTACAGTTGCACCCAGTACATAACCAAGCACTGTAAGACCTATAGACCACACAAATCCTCCTATAACATTATATAAAAAGAAAATCTTATAATTCATATTCCCTATTCCTGCAACTATAGGTGCAAAAGTACGAATTATAGGAATAAATCTTGAGAGAATAATTGTCTTTTTACCATGCTTTTCATAAAAGTGTTGCGCTTGGGCAATATATTTTCTCTTGAAGAAAAAAGAATCCTCTTTTACAAATAAAGCTGGACCAAGTTTTTTACCAAACCAATATCCAACATTATCCCCAAGTACAGCAGCCACAAATACTCCGATCAATAAAATCCAAAATGGTAGTATTCCTTGTGAAGATAAAAGTCCTGCTGTAAAAAGTAGTGAATCTCCAGGTAAAAAGAAACCAAAGAATAAACCTGATTCAGCAAATACTATTGCTATTACGCCAATAACACCAAATAGGCTAATTATTTTTTGTGGATCAAGAATGTCTTGTATATTCATTTATTTTGCTTTAGTTCCAACTGGTATAGTTTGATTTGGTTCAAGTAAAGAGAAATTACCATCATTTGTTGAAAGTGCAAAAAGCATACCATTACTTTCATAGCCCTTTATCATTCTTGGTTCAAGATTTGTAACAAACATACATGTTTTACCTATTAAAACTGTAGGATCAGGAAAATACATAGATATACCTGAGACTATTTGTCTTGGTTTTGAAACTAAAACTGTTTTTCCCTCTTCAATACTTGAAATTTCTTGATTCTCACCAAAATCTACTGATAACTTTAAAAGCTTATCAGTATCTGGTATTTTTTCTGCTGAAAGTATTTTACCTGCTTTTATTTCTACTTTTGCAAAATCATCATATGAGATTTTTTGTGGGTTCATATATTTAATCTAGCACAATAGAAAACTCATTTCCACTCTATATTATTTTTGAAACTTTCTTTTATCTATAAAGCTTTGCAATATAATTGCTGCTGCTGAAGCATCCAATAAATCATTTTTACCTTGAATTTTCTCTGCTTGAAAACTTGTTAGAAATTCTGGTTCCATATGTACTGTATATCCTGCTTGTTCTAGTCTTTTTTTAAATTCCAAACTTTCATTCATAATAGAATTATCTTTCCCTTTAAAATCTTTTGACTCCCCTATTACTATTTCTTTTATTGAATTTTTAGTCGCCAATTCTATTACCTCTTTTAAAAGTTTTTCTATATCTCCTTGGTTTTTTATTACACTTGTTGGTATTGCGAAGCCTGCATCAACATCAGATATTGCTATTCCTACTCTCTTTGAACCATAATCAATTCCTAGTAATCTCATATGGTAATCTTACTGCATATTGAAAATATGAGCAAAGTATGAGAATATCTAAATACTCAGTATATTAATTATATTGTAAATGGATGGGTGGCTGAGTGGTTTAAGGCAACGGTCTTGAAAACCGTCGTCCTCGTAAGGGGACCGTGAGTTCGAATCTCACCCCATCCGCAGA
>CAZFXF010000041.1:0-4712 GCA_964522965.1 uncultured Candidatus Saccharibacteria bacterium | reverse complement strand
ACTTTAAAACATTTCCTACTCCTTCGCAAGCCACTCTTCATCTTGTCTAACAAGAAGATCATGAGCCTTATCAGGTTGAGCCATAAGAGCTTTAGTAATACGTTCCATACGCATAGATTGAGAACCTTTAATAAGAATAACATCCCCTTTACTTACAATATTTTTGAGATACTCACCCGCTTCAATAGAGTTATTAAAACTTTTATCATTCTTTGTAACCCTAGCAATAACTTTTGCCCTTTGACCAACAGTGATTACATCAAAGCTAGTACCGAAAAGATCACCTCTTATTTTTTCATGTTCACTCTTTGAATATTGACCCAATTCCATCATATCACCAATAACTAAAATTCTTTTACCTAGAGTCTCAATCTTTTTTACAGCACTAATAGCTTCATGAAGAGCATCAGGAGAAGAATTGTATGAATCATCAATTAAAATACAATCATTAATACCTTTTATAATATTCATTCTACCTCTAGGAGGAATATGATTTTTAAAATTATCAATTGCCTTTTGAATAGACATATTTTTTATGTTCGCTACGCCCACAGCAACTAAAACAGGATTAATATGTTGTTTACCTAAAACACCATTTAATTCAACTTTATATTCAGAACCAAATACAGATACAATAAAACTAATACCGCTAGGGATATTTAAACCATCAATATTTTCATACTTTATAGCATAGTCTTTTGCATGAATATTTGCATTAACATCCATTCCAAAAGAGATAGATTTTCTTTCAATAACACTAGCTAAACTACGCACAGCTTGATCATCATAAGAAAAAATAAAACTACCATCTTTTTTTAGTGCTTTTGGAAGCTCAAATTTTTCAAGTAAAACAGATTCAATAGAGGGGAAAAATTCAACATGAACAGGAACAGCGCCAACCTTTGTAACAATAGCAATATCAGGTTTTAACCACACTGCAATTGAATGAATATCCCCTGGGTGATCAGCACCAACTTCAACTATTAAATATTCAGGATAATCATGTTTAAAGAAAATAAGCTCAAGGCCATGAAAAATATTTTTTAACCAACCTATAGGATCGCTCCAAGCGTTTTGTACACCTAGGATAGTAAGAGGTACACCAATTTCACTATTGAAACTCTTTTCATTTTTTCTAACTTTGAAATTTGAGGAAATAGCAGTATAAATAGCATCTTTTGTAGAAGTCTTACCAACGCTACCTGTAACAGCAATAATGTATGGTTTGTATTTTTTTAAAATAATTCTTGATTCAAGAACAAGAATATTTTTAATTAATGATTTTAGAATTGATTTCATATTATCTATCAGGTGGAATATCGTAATAACTAATTAAGAATTTTGTAATATCAATAAATGGATCAACAAGTGTTTCGGAAGCGTATTGAGCACCCTTTGGATAGACCTGATAAAGGAAAACAATCACCTTTGGATCATATGCAGGAAAAAAGCCAAAAAAAGAGTGCAAATACCTATCACTATAATACCCTCCATTTACATGATCTGCAATCTGAGCAGTACCTGTTTTTGCAGCTATACTATAGTGTTCCATTTTTATACCTGGGTGAGCTTTTGATATTGAATTATCAACTACTGATATAAGCATAGCCGTAACATCCTTTGCACTACTTTCATCAATTACCCTTTTATATTCACCAGTTTCTGTATCTTTAAAACTACCATCAGTATATTCAATTCTTTTAACTAAGTGTGGTTTTACTAAAAGTCCACCATTGGCAATTATAGATAATGCTCTTACGGTTGTAATAGGTGAAATAGCAATTCCTTGCCCATATGAAGCAGTAGCATGTTCAATATCTCTATTACTATCAAGATTGTCTGTAATACCTATAGTTTCATTTGGCTGATCAATTCCTGTTTTATCACCTATTCCAAAACTTCTAAAATATTCTGAAAATTTATCATTTCCCACTTTCAAAGCAACTGTTGCTGCACCAACATTTAATGATTGTCCAAGTATTTCTTTAACAGAAATAGTTCCGCGAGCTTTACCGTCATAGTTTGCAATCCTTTTACCATTTAAAAGCATAAAACCTGTATCATCATAACTAGAATTCTTTGTAATAGCCCCTGTATCAATACCTACAGCAACAGTTAGGGGTTTAATAATTGAACCCATTTCATATGCATTCTCTACCATAGGGTTTGAAAAGACTTTTGGATCACTTACTTCTTTTAAATTATTTGGATCAAAGTTAGGTAGTGAAGCCATTGTGTATACCTCTCCATTTTGTGGATTCATTACAATTGCACCAATAGAATCAGACTTCCATGTATCCTTTGTCTTCTTTAAAATTCCTTCAACATAACTTTGAACAGCAGGATCTATTGTTGTTACAATATCACCTTTTTTATTTTCATTATTTATTATTCCACTCTTAATATCAGCAAATAACTCAGCGAAAAAGTTTATATTTTGACTACTCTTTGACCTACCTAGTACATCATCATAATAACTTTCAAGACCATATCTCCCTGCTATCGTATCAGAATTACCATAACCAGTAATACCTATAGTCTGACTAGCAATACTACCTCCCGGATATACTCTCCAACTATCCTTTATTACGGAAACACCTGGAATTTTTAGACTCTGAATAGATATACCAATTTCTTTTGTTAATCTCTTTTTAATTTCTTCATATTGATCATCTCTTTTTGTTTTTGTAATAAATTCTTCTTTATTTATTTCAACATATTGAGATAATGCATCGTATACATAATCAGGATTTTCAATCTTTTTAGGGTTTATAACTAAAGTATAACCATCCTTCATGATTGCTCCGGCAGCTCTTATTTCATCTTTACCTTCAAAAAAAATAATACCCCTATCAAGAATATTATCAGAATTTCTTATATACTGACTATCTGCTTTATTTACATATTTATCACCATTTATAATTTGTAAATTATATAGTCTAGCTATAATAATCAACCCAAATAAACAAGGGAATATAAAAAGAATTCTAATTCTTGGAATATTTTCAGAGTTCATTTTTACTTACCATAGCTGTAACTGATTTCTTTGATATATATTCTGTATTAACTGGATTTTTGAATCCTCTAGAATAAGCTATATCTATTGTTACATCATTTTTAAGTGAAAAATATTTTGTTTCTAAATCACTAATATTTGTAAGTAGACTCTTTGTTTCTTTTGATAATTTTTCTCTTTCTACAACATTATCAATTGTATTTTTTAATAAAAACCCATACATTGCACCTGAAATAAGTATTGCAATAAGTAAAAAAGTAAAAAGTCTCTCTTTATGAGTATTTATTATTGCGTATAAAATTTTAATTGTATTTTTCATATTATGCTATCTTTTCTATTATTCTAAGTTTTGCGCTTCTTGATCTTTTATTATTTTCAATTTCTTGTTCACTTGGAACAATTGGCTTTTTATTTATAAAACTTGCTTTACCTTGTTTTACGTATTCTCTAAAAAAATTTTTAACAATTCTATCTTCTAGACTGTGAAATGATATAACTGCTATTCTTCCACCTTGCTTTAAACTATTGAAACCTTTATCAATTCCCTCTTTTAAAGCAGTTAATTCGTCATTTACAGTGATTCTAAGAGCTTGAAATGTTCTTGTGGCTGGATGAATCTTTCCGTTCTTATATCTTGCTGGAACAGCCTTATTTATTATTTCTACTAAATCAAAACTTGTTTTAATTGGTTTCAAAACTCTATTCTCTACTATTGCTTTGGCTATTTTTCTTGAATATCTTTCTTCACCATAAGCGTATATAATATCTGCAATTGTTTCTTCTCCCCAATTATTTACAATAATTTCTGCCGTAATATCGTCTGGTTCAATATTATCTTTCAGTGTCATAAGCAGTGGTTCATCTCTTTTGAAAGAAAAACCTCGACCTGAAATATCTATCTCTTCACTTGAAACTCCTATATCTAAAAGTATTTTATTTACTTTTTCTATATTGAATTCATTTAGTGCTTTATCTAGATCTCTAAAACTTATTTGTTTAAATAAAAGCTTTACATTTTTATATCCTTTTTCAGTAATAAAATTGTTAAGTCTATTTTCAGATCTATTTATTGCACTACTGTCTTTATCCAAACCTATAACTGTTATATCCCCACCTGACTTTTCTATAGCATATTGACTATGTCCCCCACTTCCTAGTGTTCCATCAAGATATATATCATGTGGTTCAATAGAGAGACCATTAATTGTTTCTTCAACTAGTACAGGTATGTGCAGAATTTCAGTATTTTTCATTTTTGCTTATATTATTCCCGCAGAGACTAATTTTTCAGCAATGTCATCTGTTTTTTTACCATATTCATTTCTATAGTTGTCCCAAGCCACTGAGTCCCAGATCTCCAAGCGATTTACGATGCCGATAATAGTGCTTTTTACCTTAAGCCCTGCATGTAATCGCAAATGCTCTGGTATGAGCATTCTTCCTACTCCATCTACATCAACTTCAGCTGCTCGTCCTATGATAAGACGATTGAAGTTACGATTGTCGGTCTGGAGTACAGAATTTGAAGTACTGTTAGACAAACGATCAGTGAACTCTTTCCAACCTTTTACCGTAAAGACAAATAAACAATTGTCTATTCCTGGTGCTACGATGACTTTTTTTCCCATTTCCTTTCTGAATTTTGCAGGAAGTGAAATGCGACTTTTATCATCAAATGAATGTTGGTATTCTCCGA
>CAZFXF010000040.1:0-4755 GCA_964522965.1 uncultured Candidatus Saccharibacteria bacterium | reverse complement strand
CACGTGTATACACACCTTACACAAAGAAAGGTATCCAATACTACAACTCTCGATGCGTAAACGGATGTACGAATACTCTCAAGAACTTTAACTTCGATTTTATTGATAAGAAAATCGGTGGTCTTATTACTGGCTTACACTTTACTGACGAAGAAATCGAACAGATGGATGCTCGTGCAGGTACAGAGATTGCTTTGCTCGAAGAAAAACGACACAAGACACTCGACCAAGTAGAGAGAAAGAAGAAAAAAATACGTGAGGACCTTGCGTACCTGCGTTCAAATAAAATACCTCTTTTGAAATCTGGAGTATATACACCAGAAGGCTATGTTGCTGAAGAAACAAAACTTGATAGCGAACTTTCTGTATTGAAAAACAGTGAAGACATTTCTGACATCGCTATGCACGAAACTATGAAGGATGTACAAAAACTTTCAGAACTCGTCAAAAACGTTGCACCTTATTATCAATTCGCAAAACCACACGAAAAAGAACAAATTGTCCGTGTTATCTTTTCAGAACTTTCAGTTTCCCAAAATACGTTGAATTATAAGTGCAAAAAAGGATTTGAGTGCTTCGAGAACCGCTTTCTTGCTATTTGTGACCCTACAGGGAATCGAACCCTGCTTACCGCCTTGAAAAGGCGATGTCCTAGCCGATAGACGATAGGGCCAAATGGAGCTTTTTCATATTACCATTTTTTATAAAAATGGCAATAAAAGCTATATAATGCTACCTATATTATTTAATATAACTAATTAATTCATTCAACATACCATCAACCTTCCCTTTCCAGTATTTTTCATCTTTAATATTACCCTTTTCATCAAATAAAGTATTTACAAGAGAAAAATAAACTGAAAAGTTGATTATCATCATTTGAAAAGCAGATAAAACAAGCTTTAGTTGTTCAGCCATTCTTGCTCCACCTATTGGACCATCTGAGACTCCACATATTGCAACTGGTTTACTCTTGTATTCTTGATATGCACTATCGAGTAATAACTTTAATTCCCCAGGATAACCATGATTATATTCTGGAGAAACTATAACCATACCTGAACATTGTTTTACTAAATCTATCCATTGTTCATTCTTTTCTTTTGAAAGTCCTTTAGTAAAGGTACTTGGAAAATCAACTACATCTATTTCTATAACATTGATATCTTTATTTCGTTTTGCGCATTTTACAACAAAATCAAAAGCTAGTTTGCTAAATCTATTTTTCCTACCTGTGCCTAGTATAAATAATATATTTTTCATACCTATATTATTAAATAGTTTTCAATAAATAGCCATGGTATAATATCCCTCAAACTCTATGATTCATCATATCATTGCTTTTATGTGGGGTGTGGTTGTTGGTTTTTCCACCTCTGTCCCCATTGGACCTGTTGGTTTTATTTGTATTCAAAGGACTATATCAAAAAGAATACTTGCTGGTTTAATTACAGGACTTGGTGCTGTTGTTGGTGATGCTTTTATGGCTTCTGTAGGAATATTTGGAATAAAATCAATATCTGACTTTATAATCGACAATCAAACAATACTTAGAGTACTCGGTGGTCTTATATTGATCTTTATGGGGACATCAATGGTTATTTCAAAACAAAAAGTAATATCAAAAAAACCAGATACTGCAATTACATATATTGAATATTTCTTTTCTTCCTTAGCAATAGTTATTACAAACCCTATTACTGCCGGAGCATTCTTTTTAATATTTGCTGGAATAGGTCCAAGACTAGTAAATCATGGTAATTATTTTGGTATAAATATATTGTTTGGGGTTATTGTTGGTGCTTGTCTATGGTGGCTGCTGTTAACTTTCATAGCAAATGTATTTGGACATCTTATAAAAGAAGAACATTTTTCTACAATAAATAGATTTCTAGGTGCAATAGTATTATTACTCGGTATTGTTATAATGGGTGGGTTGGTATTAAAGTTTATTTAAATTTAAAATTTTTAAATTTTTGATTAAATGTCTTAGTAGCTGGTGACGTTTATATGCGCGGTTAGCTGTTTTGGCGGCTGGTGACGTTTATATGCGCGGTTAGCTGTTTTGGTGGAATGAGACCAAGTATGCGCGGTTAGCTCAGTTGGTAGAGCATCCCCTTGACGTGGGGAGGGTCACAGGTTCAAGTCCTGTATCGCGCACAGATTATTAATTGTTTTAATCAAACAAAAAGACCCTTTGACTTTTTCAAGTCTCAGGGTCGATTTAACTCTTTCTGTTGCCACCTAGAGTTATAGGCCGTACACCTATGTGTACAGATTGAAATGAGATTAATTCCCATTCCGACGAGCCGCGATAATCTCGCGATACTCAGTCAAAGTAACCTGTGTAAGGTCACCATCAATCATGATGTACATAACACCTCCATATTATGTGGTCTTTTATAGTCGATTACCGCGACTCTCATATGCATAATACATATTCACTCGAACATGCATTTACTCATATAAAATGAAATCTTTCAAATAACCCTTATGTAATAATACTATCATATAATAATCATAATGTCAATCCCTGTTTAAATACCAAAATATGCATATAATAGGCAATATAATGACAATACTAGGAATCGAAACAAGTTGCGATGAAACATCACTTTGCCTATTACAAATAGATGAGCATGGCAAGAATAATTTAAGATATAAAGTACTAGCACATAGTACCAATTCTCAAATCGAATTACATAAAGAATTTGGTGGTGTCTACCCTGCCCTAGCAAAAAGAGAGCATATAAAAAATTTACCTATTTTATTTGAAAAAATAATAAATGATACAAAGTTAAAAATTGAGAATATAGACCTTATTGCAGTTACTGAGGGTCCAGGACTTGAACCTGCATTGTGGACTGGTATAGTTTTTGCAAAAGAATTGAGTGCAAAATGTAACATTCCTATTATTCCAATAAATCATATGGAAGGTCATATTGTTTCTAGTTTATTAAAAAATAGTAATACTAATGATGATTTTATTGAATTAAAGGAAATAAAATTTCCTAGCCTTTCCCTACTTATAAGTGGAGGTCATACTGAACTTATTAAAGTTATAGAACTTGGTAAATACAAAATACTAGGCGAAACTAGAGATGATGCTATAGGTGAAGCTTTTGATAAAGTTGCCAGAATGTTAAATCTATCTTATCCAGGTGGACCAAAAATATCAGAATTGGCAAATTTTGCTCGAGAAAAAAATCTACCTAAGACTTTTAGTTTACCTAGACCAATGATTAATTCAAAGGATCTTGATTTCTCTTTTGCTGGACTTAAAACTTCAATTTTATATTTACTTAAAGATAAAGATGATATTAGTGAAGAATTTAAACAAGAACTTTGTAGAGAATTTGAAGATTCAGTTACAGAAGTCCTTATCGAAAAGACAAAAAAGGCTCTTGATACTGAAAGTTATAATTCTTTAATAATAGGAGGAGGAGTTATTGCAAATGAAAATATTAGAAATGCTTTTATAAATATTTCAAATGAATACAATATTGAACTATATATTCCTGTATCAGGTTTAACTGGCGATAATGCTCTTATGATTGCTTTGGCAGGATCACTTAGATATAAACAATATAAAGATAGAGAAATAAAAGCTAAAGGAAATATGAGACTAGATGAATAGCAAAAACCGCCCTTGAGGGCGGTTTTTGTAAGAGAGATAGACAATAATTATCTACCAAATAGTCTCTTTATAAAGTTCCAAAAACGTGAAGCGAATGAAGAGTTTGAAACTGTAGCTGTTTGGTCAGTTGAACTTCCATTAGTTGTACCTACTGTTGTGCTAGCATTATCTGAATTTGTATTTGAAGATTCAGTTTTTGTTGCTAGTGATAGTTTGTACTTAGCTATTTCAGACTTTTGAGAATCTGTTAATGAAACCTTTGTTTTACAATAAATTTCATTAATTTTATTCTTTGTTGTGAAATAAACTTCTCCTGATGGAGTATTAACTCCCCAAGGAACCATAGTATCGTTTACATACTTTGTTTGGAAAGCCTTAACTGCATTTACAGTTTTTTCATCGTACTTACCGTTTATGTCTACATTTAGTCCTTCAACAGTCTTTAGGAATGTTTGAAGTTTTGTAACTTCAGAAACTGAATTGTTTCCTCCGAATTTAATGTAGTCTGTTAGATATGTACATGTACCTGATTTTGAAAGGTTACTTACAAGTATTGAACCACCTGTAGAAAAACCAGAACCACTTCCTACATTGTTTGCACTTGATCCACCGCCTGTTGAACCACCTGTACTACCACCAGTACTTCCTCCTGTATTTGTATTACTTGAAGAAATAGTAGCAGCATTTCCTTGATCTGTTACTGAAGGAGTATTTGCATTTGTTGAAACAGCTGCATTACCCTGATCAGTTACTGAAGGTGTATTTGAACTTGTAGTTACTGAAGCATTACCTTGATCAGTTACTGAAGGTGTTGAAACAGCTGCATTACCTGCATCTGAAACAGCTGGAGCTGAAGTTCCGGCATTACCCGCATCAGTTACTGTAGGTTCAGCGAAAGCAAATACTGGAGCCAATAGCATTATAGCTAGGGCAACAGCAAATGTTTTATTTATTTTGTTTATCATTGATTTATTCGTTAATTATTGTCTAATAATAACCCTATATGTATACACGATAATCGATAAAAAGTCAAGGGGTCTCCCTCTTATAATCATCGTATTTCCAAGTTTTTTTGTTTTTTGAAATTTCACTAAATTTTATATTTAAATAAGAAAACA
>CAZFXF010000039.1:0-4988 GCA_964522965.1 uncultured Candidatus Saccharibacteria bacterium | reverse complement strand
CTTTATTTGTATTTCTGATACTCTTTTAATATGGATTTGGATAAAGTAGAAATAAAGAAAAGAATAGATGAAATTGAAGCAATGATGCAGGGTGCTGATTTTTGGATTGATAAAAACAAGGCTCAAGCTCTAGTTAAAGAATTGAAAGATAAAAAAGATGAATATGAAACAGGTGGAGCAAAAGCAAAATATGATAAAGGAGATGCAATTATAACTATTTTTTCAGGTGCAGGAGGGGATGATGCTGAAGATTTTTCAGCTATCCTATTTAAAATGTATAGAAAGTATATAGAAAATAAAGGTTTTGGTATGGAAATAATTCATACCAATACTAATGATCATGGCGGATATAGAAATATAACTTTTGAGGTAAAGGGTAAGGGAGCTTATGGAGATTTAAAAAATGAATCAGGAGTACATAGACTAGTACGTATTTCACCTTTTAATGCTAAAAAACTAAGACACACCTCTTTTTCTATGGTTGAAGTTATACCAAAGTTTGAAAAAGCTAATAGTGCAGATATCGATATTCCTGATAAAGATCTCGAAGTATCAATAGCAAAATCTGGTGGTCCTGGAGGGCAAAATGTAAATAAAAGAGAAACTGCTGTGAGAATTGTCCATATTCCAACCGGAATATCAGTTCATGTTACAAGTGAGAGATCTCAAGCTCAGAATAAAGAAAAGGCCATGGATATAATAAAAGGAAAGTTATTTAAGGTTATGGAAGAAGAAAGAATAGCCAAAGAAAAAGGTATGCAAATAAGTAAAACTACTTCAATAGAATGGGGAAATCAAATAAGATCATATGTAATGCACCCATATAAAATGGTGAAGGATCATAGAACAAATGTGGAAACATCAGACATTGATTCTGTATTAGAAGGGAAGATTGAAGAATTTTTACAAGCCGAGAAAGCAATATAATGTTTATGATATACTAAATGTATGATTTATTTTGAGAAAGTTTCAAAGATATACCCTGATAAATCCCACGCACTAGATAGTGTTACTTTTTCTGTTGAACCAAAAGAATTTACAACAATAGTTGGACACTCAGGTGCTGGTAAAACAACACTTCTTAAAATGCTTATTGCTGAAGATAGACCTACACATGGCTCTATATTTTTTGAATCAAAGAATATTCATAAACTTGGTAAGAGTGATATAAATAAATTAAGAAGAAGGATAGGAACAGTTTTTCAGGATTTTAGACTTATACCAAATAAGACAACATATGAAAATATTGCTTTTGCTATGGAAGCTTCTGGTAGAACAGATAAAGAAATAGCTTCAGATGTTCCTTATGTTCTTGATCTAGTAAACCTTGGTGAGAAAATATGGAATTTTCCACATGAGCTTTCAGGAGGAGAAAAACAAAGAGTTGCTATAGCTAGAGCAATTGTAAATCAACCAGATATAATAATAGCTGATGAACCAACAGGAAATCTTGATCCAGTAAATACATTTGAAATAATAAAGATAATTCAAAAGATAAATGAACTTGGAACTACAGTTTTACTTACTACACACAATAAAGGCGTTGTAGATATGGTTGGAGGTAGGGTTATTACAATGGAAAAGGGTAAGATTATTAGAGATGATAAGAGCGGAAAATATATTTTATAAATATGATATTTACATCAGCAAAAAGAGTAATTAAAACAGGTTTTATAAATTTTTGGAGAAATGGCTTTTTATCACTAGCCGCTGTAATAACAATTACACTATCTCTTTTAGCTTTTGGTGTACTTATATTTGCCAGTGCTTTTGGTCAGACTCTAGTAGATCAGATAAAGAGTAAGGTGGATATAAATGTATATTTGACTCTAAATGCAGATGAAGCAGATATATTGAATTTAAAGAGAACAATTGAACAATTGCCAGAGGTTAGTAAGGTTGAATATATAAATAGAGATCAAGTTCTAGCAGATTTTAAAGATAAATGGAAAGATAATTCACTTATTCTACAAGGACTTGAAGAAATAGGGGACAATCCTTTCCCAGCTGTATTAAATGTAAAAGCAAAAGAACCAAGTCAATACGCAGGAATTTCAAGTTTCCTTGAAGGCAAAGGCTCATTATCAAAAGGTGGAATATCTATAGTTGATAAAGTTAATTACAATCAAAACAAACTAGTTATAGATAGACTAGGAAGAATTATTCCAGCTGTAGAAAATACCGGTTCAGTTTTAGCGATAACTCTAGTTATTGTTGCAATTATAATTACATTCAACACTATTCGTTTGATTATTTATACAGCAAAGGATGAAATATCTGTTATGAAACTTGTTGGTGCATCAAATTCATATATACGTTGGCCTTTCGTTATATCAGGAATTATGTGCGGTATATTTTCTGGTATATTTACAATAATACTATTATCAGTAATGGCTTATTATAGTGATGTGGCTATTGTTAAATTTGCTGGTATTGAAAATGCTAATGATTTCGGTCTTTCTTCAAGTGTTCTTTTGAAATATTTATTAAAAAACATCACTCAGATTTTTGTAATAATTATGGGTTCAGGAATAGTTCTCGGAGCTATATCTAGCTATTTGGCAGTAAGAAGATATTTGAAGGTTTAGTTTGTCATAAGTTTTTATGTACAAAATAGTGTGAGCGACCGGCGAAGGAAGTCCTTTTTTCTGAGATCTATGATCGGAAGAAAAAGGAGCTTCCGCAGCGCAAGGGAGCGAACCTATTTTGTCACAAAACAACACTATTTTGTATATAAATAAAAAAAGCTGGTCAATTCACGGAGGAATCAACCAGCTAGACGAGAAAACAGAAAAATGGAAATACGATCATAAGGCTAAAAGGGTTTTACCTTCAACCTTCGTTTTGTAAAGAACACAAATTCAATACCCTATAATAATATACTATTTAATATTTTTGTCAAGTGCTCTAAAATTTAAAATACATTTCTGAAAATCTGTGTGCTAATTGAAAATTTTTTTGCATTTAAAATACGCTTTGATAAAATGACTTTATGGCAAGCAGAAAACCGGCACGACAGGGCAAAAATAAAAAGGTTGTAAAAAAGTTAGATAAGAAAAAAGAAAAGAAAGTCGAAGTAAAAAACAGCCAAAAAAGAGTTGTGGTAAAGAATAAAAAGATAAACCACAAGTATATTTTTGTCATCGGTGGAGTAATGTCAGGAGTAGGAAAGGGAATAGCAACATCATCTATAGGTACATTACTCAATGCAAAAGGTTTTAAGGTTAATCTCGTAAAGGTAGATCCATATTTAAATGTTGATGCAGGAACAATGAACCCTACAGAACATGGGGAAGTTTTTGTACTTGATTCTGGTCTTGAAACTGATCAAGATATGGGAAATTATGAAAGATTTTTAAATAGAGACCTTACTCCTGGAGACTATATAACTAGCGGTATGGTATACAAAGCCGTTATAGATAGAGAAAGAAATCTAGGTTATGGAGGTAAATGTGTTGAAGCAGTTCCACATATTAGAGATGAAATTGTCGCAAGATTTGAAAATTCAGCAAAAATAAATAAATCAGATATAACTATAGTTGAAATAGGAGGAACCGTAGGAGATTATCAAAATATAATGTTCATAGAAGCGGCGAGAGTTCTAAAGATTCGTCATCCTGATGATTGTGTATTTATTATGGTTAGTTATCTTCCAATACCAGGAAAGATAGGAGAAATGAAATCAAGACCAACACAACATGCTGTAAGACAATTGGCAGGATATGGTGTACATACTGATATCATAATTGCTCGTTCAGAACTACCTGTTGATGAAAAGAGAAAAGAAAAAATAGCAGTTTCATGCAATATCTTACCCGAAAATGTTATTTCAGCTCCAGATATAGATAGCGTTTATGATGTTCCATTAAATTTTGAAAAAGATAAACTAGGTAAAATAATATTAAAATCTTTAAGAATTGATGATGTTCAAGGTGGTGAGGGTCTAGGTGAATGGTCAAAGTTTGCAAAAGGAATAAAGAATCATAAAGATATACTAGATATAGCAATAGTAGGAAAGTATTTTAATACAGGAGACTTTGTGCTTACTGATTCATATCTTTCAGTTATAGAATCAATAAAGTATTCAGCAAACCTACATAAAACAAAAGTAAAAATATCCACGATAAACGCTAGAGATTTTGAAAAAGAAAATCCCGATTATTCAGAATTAAATAAATACGATGGAATAATAGTTCCTGGAGGATTTGGAGAAACAGGAATAGAAGGAAAGTTAAAAGTAATAAGATATTGTAGAGAAAATAAACTTCCATACTTTGGTTTGTGTTATGGTATGCAACTTATGACTATAGAATATGCTCGAAATGTACTAGGTCTACAAGGTGCTCATACAGCTGAAATAAATCCAAATGCCCCACATCTAGTAATAGATATAATGCCTGATCAAAAGAAAAAGATGGAAGAAAAAAACTATGGTGGTTCTATGAGGCTAGGGCTTTATCCAACAAAACTTTATCCAAATACAATTGCCAGACAAGCATATGGTGTACCAAGTATAAAAGAAAGACATAGACACCGCTATGAAGTTAATCCTAGTTATATAGAAAAAATAGAAAAAGGAGGTCTGGTTTTCTCAGGAAAATCACCAGATGAAACACTAATGGAAATAGCAGAACTGCCTCGTGAAGTACATCCATTTTTCCTAGGAACACAATTTCATCCAGAATTCCTTGCAAGACCATTGCGTCCGCATCCACTTTTCAGTGAATTTATTAAAGCAAGTAAAGAGAATAGAAAAATAAAAGATAAAAAAGAAATAGAAAAGAACCAGGGACAAGTTGTGGTAGATAGAGAAGAGAGTGATCTAGTAGTGGGGGAGTAAAAATGGAAAATATAATAATAACAACACCAAAAGTTGAGGATGTATGGGGTATACAAAATGTATACTATGAGTCATGGTTAGCCACCTATCCAAATGAACAATATAAAATAACAGTAGATGATATAGAAGATAATTTTAAAGATTCATT
>CAZFXF010000038.1:0-4992 GCA_964522965.1 uncultured Candidatus Saccharibacteria bacterium | reverse complement strand
AAAAACCATGGCGGACTGGTAATATGAGCTCCTGGCAAAATGAGTCTTCCAGCGAAAGCTGTAATGGTAATTTCTTTATTTTCAAAATAAATTTGACCATTTTGCATCGTTAAATGTCTTGGATTATACCTAACGTTTTTCTTACCAAACAAAATTCTAAGTCGTTCGATATTCATAGTGTGCAGTTTACTGAAGTTTTTATCATTTAAAATATTTATAGTCAATGCTTTAACTAATAAAAGAAAACCGGCTTGTCTCACAAGGATAGGCCGGATTAGGAAATTACAAACATACTTCTTGCATTAATTTTATACATTCAGCACAAAATAAACAAAAGTCAATATTGTTTATTAAATTTCATTATGTACAATTTGTACATAATATGAAAATAATTACTACTACAAATGCTCGTAAAAATATTAAAAAGGTAATTGATCTAGTTAAATATTCTGGTGAAGTATTTGGTATCGGCAGACGTGATTCAATAGATGCATTATTAATACAATTCCCACAGAATTATAATAAAGAACTAAACGATATTACAAATATAAATGCAAATTCTAAAAGTTTTGATTTCTTACTTAAAGAAAAGGATATCTATTCATTATCAGATTTAAAAAAGAAGAATGCCTAGAGGATCAATAGTTTTAGTACCATTTCCATTTACAAATTTATCTGAATATAAAATCAGGCCTGCATTGATATTATTTAGTCAAAACAGTGGAGATGATAGAATAGTCGCTTTTATTACATCAAATAAACAAAATAAACTAGGTAATTTTGATATACCTATTAAGCCAAGTAAAATGAATGGTATTAAGGTTGAATCAATCGTAAAAGTAAATAAAATTGCTACGCTTCATAGAAAAACAATATTAGGTGAATTGGGTGATATTGAGCCAGATACATTGAAAAGAGTAGAAAATTCCCTCAGGGAATTATTTTGCTTATAAAATAAGTAACATTGTAATATAACTATGTCAATACTAACTCTCCCATAAATTTGTTATTATTTATACCAATGAAAGACTATTACAAAATCCTAGGCGTGGATAAAAACGCTTCAAAAGACGATATAAAAAAGGCATTTAGAAAGATTGCCCATGAACATCACCCAGATAAAGGTGGTGGAGAAAGTTCTAATCAGAAGTTTAAAGAAGCTAGTGAAGCATATAGCGTACTTGGTGATGATAATAAGAGAAAACAATATGATACTTATGGACAAGCTGGTGCAGGGTTCAATCCAGGACAAGGTGGTTTTGGAGGACAAGGTTTCGGGGGTTTTGATTTTTCAGGCTTTACTCAAAATGGTGGTGTAGAGTTCGATCTTGGAGATATATTTGGTGATATATTTGGTGGTGGAGGACAGAGAAGAACAAAAAGAGGTAGAGATATATCTATAGATATTGAAATTAATTTTTCTGAATCTGTTTTTGGTGTTGAAAGAGATATTGTTTTAACAAAATCAGCCACATGTAGTACATGTAATGGTACAGGAGGTAAACCAGGATCAGGAAGTAAGACTTGTGCAAAGTGTGCAGGTAAAGGAAAAATTCATGAGACAAAAAAAACTTTCATGGGAGCATTTTCAACTACTCGTGTCTGTGATGAGTGTAAAGGAAAAGGTGAAATTCCAAAGGAAAAGTGTAATGTATGTAAAGGTGAAGGTATAACAGAAGGTAGACATGAAATATCAGTAAAAATTCCTCCAGGAGTAAATGATGGAGAAATGGTGCGTCTTTCTGGTATGGGTGAAGCAATATCTGATGGTCAATCAGGGGATCTTTATGTAAAAATTCATGTTCAAGATCACCCGGTTTTCGAAAAGGATGGAGAAAATATATTGATGGATTTACATATTAAACTTTCAACAGCTCTGCTTGGTGGTGATGTACCTATAAAGACACTTGATGGTGATATAGATTTACACATACCTGAAGGAGTAGTTCATGGTGAAGTATTGAGAGTAAGAGGAAAAGGTGTACCTCATGAAAGAGGAAATAAAAGAGGTGATTTACTTATTACTGTAATCATTGATATGCCAAAAAAGCTATCAAAGACTATAAAAAAGACTATTGAGGAATTGAGGAAAGAAGGATTTTAGATTATTATTTAGTAATGTTTGAAATAAAGACTGATAGTTTTGTAGGTCCACTCGAGTTACTACTTGATCTTATAGAAAAAAGAAAATTACTTATAAATGATATTGCACTCTCAAAAGTAACTGATGATTTTATAAGATATGTAGAAAGTCTAAATCATACTAATAATAGAACTAGTATGGGTGATTCTGCTCAGTTTATACTTATTGCTTCAACTTTACTTTTAATAAAATCAAAATCCCTTTTACCTAGTCTAACTCTAACTGAAGAAGAAGAGCAGGGTATTGAAGATCTAGAAACTAGATTAAAAATATATAAAGAAATAAAAGACGCCAGCCAAAATATAACAAATCTTTTTGGTAAAAATGTTTTATATTTACAAGAAGGGGATAGAAAGTTTGAACCTATATTTTCTCCACATAAAACTATGGATATTCCAAATATAGTTTTAGGTATAAAAAATATAATAAACAGTATGCCTAAGAAAGAGGCCATACCAAAAGCTGTAGTTAGAAAAATAATAAGTCTTGAGGAAAGTATAACGAAGTTAACAGAAAGAATAACTTCGGGTCTTAGAATGAGTTTTAATGAATTTACAAAAGAACATAAACAAGAAAAGGTAAATGTAATTGTTAGCTTTTTGGCTATGCTTGAACTTGTAAAACAAGGAATAATTGATGCAAATCAAGATAAGAATTTTGGAGATATAAACATGGAAACAAAAAAGCTTTCTATTCCAAGGTATAATTAATATATGGAAAATAAAAAGAATTCACTTTCAAAAAATATCGAAGCAATACTTTTTTATAAAGCTGAACCTTTATCCTTAAAAAAACTTTGTAATATTCTAGAAGTAAAAGAGCAGGATATAAGACAGAGCATACAAGAATTAAAACATGATCTAAAAGACAGAGGTATTACTTTAGTTGAACATGAGGATGAATACACTCTTACAACTTCTAGTGAAACTTCTCTAATAATTGAAAAAGTAAGAAAGGATGAATTAAATAGAGATCTTGGAAAAGCAGGAATAGAAACTTTATCAATCATAATTTATCAAGGTCCAGTTAGTAGAGCAGAAATAGATTATATAAGAGGAGTCAATTCTCAGTTTATTGTAAGAAACTTACTTATGAGAGGTTTAATTGAAAAAGTTGAAAATACAAAAGATGCAAGAAGCTATTTATACAAACCAAGTCTACAACTAATATCACACCTAGGTTTATCAAAACTCGATGATATGCCGGAATATGAAGATATTAGAAAAAAGATAGACTTAATAAAGAATGAGAACGAACAACAAAATGAAAATTAAGTTTAAAATAATATATAAAGATAAATATTATGAGTGAAAAACTCAAAATAGATAAAATATATTTAATTACAATACTAGTTTTAACACTATTGGGTTTTTTTATTTTTACCTCTGCTTCACTTGGTTTATTGGCTCGAGATGGTGCAAATTTTAAATCAGTAGCATTAAATCAAACTGCGGGTCTAATACTTGGTATGATTGCTTTTTATACTATGTCTAGAATTAACTATAAAATACTTAGAAAGTATTCATTTTATATTTTCATGTTAGCTATAGGTATAAATCTTTTATTATTTATTCCATCGTTTACCTTAAATCACGGAGGAGCAAGTAGATGGATTGATTTGGGTTTTATTACATTTCAACCATCTGAATTTTTGAAAATTGCTTACATTATTTATATGTCTGCTTGGTTATCACACTTTAAAGATAAAATTAAAGAATTTAAATATGGCATACTACCTTATCTTATAATTACAGGTATACTCAGTTTACTTTTAATCTCTCAATCAGATACTGATACACTTGTTGTAATTGCAGGAACTGGTATAGCTATGCTTTTTGCTTCAGGAGCAAGGTTTAGAAATATAGTTTTGATTGGTGTAATTTTACTCGGCCTTGTAGCTGGTTTAGCAATTGCAAGACCATATATAAAAGAAAGAATAATGACTTTCTTTAAACCAAATACAAATACTCAAGGATCTGGTTATCAAATACAGCAATCTTTGATAGCAATAGGTTCGGGAAAGTTATTTGGTAGAGGTTATGGACAAAGTGTTCAAAAATTTAATTATTTACCAGAACCTATAGGCGATTCAATATTTGCTGTTCAAGCAGAAGAATTCGGTTTTGTGGGTAGTTTAACAATTATTGCTTTATTTATTTTCTTTGTAATTAGAGGTTTTAAAATTTCAGTTAAAGCACCAGATATATTTAGTGGACTTGTAACTATAGGAATTGTTATACTTATAACCACTGAGTCATTTATGAATATATCATCAATGACTGGTTTACTTCCACTTTCAGGAATGCCTTTATTATTTGTTAGTCATGGAGGTACAGCACTTATAGTTACGCTATTAGCAGTTGGAATTGTTGCAAATATTTCGAGATATCAAAAATCATAATAAATATGAAAATACTATTTACAGGAGGAGGAACTGGTGGGCATTTTTATCCAATAATTGCTATTGCTGAATCAATATACGATAGAGCAAAAGAAAGAAAAATTCTAAAGCCAAAACTATACTTTATGGCACCAGGAAAATACAATCCGAAAGCGCTTTTTGATAATGATATTGAATATGTTGGAATTACAGCCGGAAAATGGAGGAGATATTTTTCAATTTTAAATTTTTTTGATTTATTCAAAACCATTTGGGGTATAGTAATTGCTACAATAAAAATGTATAGGATTTATCCTGATGTTGTATTTGGTAAAGGTGGACATGGTAGTTTTCCAGCATTAGTGGCTGCTAGAATACTTGGTATACCTGTAATAATTCATGAATCAGATACAAGTCCAGGTATAGTAAATAAATGGGCAGGGAAGTTTGCAAAGAAAATAGCTATATC
>CAZFXF010000037.1:0-5019 GCA_964522965.1 uncultured Candidatus Saccharibacteria bacterium | reverse complement strand
CCTTTTTCTATATTAAAACTATACAATGAAGGTATATTATTTATTCTAAAATAATATACATCATTATCTTTTATGGTATCTGCATTTACTTTATATGATAAATCACTGAACTTTCCTGTAGCATCTACATTTGCTTTCCATTTTACTGGAATATTATCTGACACTCCCCAGTCTGAACTCATACCAAGTGAAAAACTTATATCCATATCATTTGGAATAAATTTCATCATTTGATCTAGTGATTCGAAGAAACTTGGTGGTGGAGTTTTTGATACATAGAAATATGTTAGTGACTTAGAATTAAAGATTACAGTTTTATCATTTATCTTAATATTGTCACCTTGTTTATCTATTCCTATATTTTTATATTTTTCAATTGATTTTATAGCTTGATCAGTTTCAAATTGAACCTTTAAATTAAAATCTTTACCGTTATCTATTAAACTATATTCATAAGGCTTTTTTGTTAATGGATCGATAGTTGAATATTTATAATATGAATTTTTTGAATTTACATTATTTAGATTTACTGGGTATTTGCCATTTTTAACTAAATACTTTAACTGAGGCACGATACCTGTTACTGCAATATATCTATCATAATCTCTTTGATACTTTGCTAATAATTCTGGATTATCTTCTTTATTTATTGTATATGGAATAGTATTACTTTCCCTTTGCATTACATTTATTGATCCTGTCATTTTATATGTTCCTGATTCAATATTTGAAAAACTTGCAGTCAAACCAGATATTAAATTTTCTTGTGTATATGGTGGCTTTGAGAAGAAATTAAAACCCGTTGTATATGCATAAGCAAAACCACTAGCTAAAGCAATTAGTACAAGTGTAATTAAAATCAAAATTCCTGGGCCTTTATTTTTCTTAATATTTTGTTTTGGAACAAATACTGAAGGATTTTGTTTATTTATACTATCTTGAGGGTTAGTAAATGGTTGTGAATTTATAGGGTTCGGTTGATTTGTATTAAGTGTTTGATTGGTATTTATATTTTGATTTACTTCTACCTTATTTTCTATCTTATTATCTTGAAAATTTGATACTTGAGGATTTATTTCAGGAGCTGAATTTATTAAATTTATAGATCTAGTTATATGAGGATTATTTGAAATGGGTAAAATACTTTCAGGTTTTGGAATATTTATTTCTGGTTTTACACTTGGTTTAGGATTTAAACTTGATATTGCTTGATTTACATCATCAGAAGTCCAGCCATTATCCATTAGATCTTTTCTAATCTTTTCTATAGGAACTTTTAGCTCCAACTGTGACTTTATATAATCTAAAACATTTTGAGAGATCATGATAATAAAATTAATTTATATAAAATAATTATAACATATAATAAATTACGTTTTCTGGTATTATATAGTTATGAAAATTCACCCAAGTGTAAGTATTGGCCACATACATTTAACAGTTTCTGATCTTGATAAAGCTTTAGTTTTTTATAAAGACATACTAGGTTTTGATATTGTTTCAAGATATGGTAGTAGTGCAATTTTTCTAAGTGCGGGTGGTTATCATCACCATATAGGTCTAAATACTTGGGCTGGTAAAGGCGCAACCCCTCCACCACATGGACATACAGGTCTTTATCATTTCGCTATTCTCTATCCTAGTAGAAAAGAATTGGCAAAAGCACTAAAAAATATTATAGATAAACAATACCCCATAACTGGAACAGCAGATCATGGAGTTTCAGAAGCAATATATTTAAATGATCCAGATGGTAATGGAATAGAATTATATGCAGATAGACCAAAACAGACCTGGAAAGTAAAAAATGATGGAGAAATAGATATGGTTACAGAACCTTTGGATGTGGATAATTTACTGAGAGAAATTTAATCTAAACAATTAAACTCAAATCTCCATTTATCACTTGAACATCCATACCTATTAATTCATCTTTAAAATTACTTTCTGGAATAGGGTTATATAAATAGACTTTTTTACCCAAATCAAAAGCTTGGAATATTTCTAGAAAAGTTGCTCCGCCAATATAATTTTTTTGTCCATTTTTATCAAAATTTAGGACTAGAATACAATCATTTGCAATAACTTTTGTCTTTTGTAATCGAATCATATCCCCTTTCCATTTAGAATGTTCTTTTGTTCCTAATTCTTTAACCTTATTTTCTTTCATAGGGTCATCAAAACTATTTGGAACTGTAATAACATGACCCATTTTTTCTAATTCTTTTTTTATATCAGGGACATAACCATAGTTATATTTACTTGCACAAATAAAAATTTTCATAATTTTATTATATCAAATATAAAAAATAAAAAGCCTTTTACGCATTATACGTAACGGCTTTTGGATTTGACGAAACTAACTTACCGCTGTTGCATCGAGGATCCTTATTTCGTCGATTCCTGAAGGTGTCGGTGGATCAGTATTCAACCAAGAACTGATGTATAAAAAAGTTCCATCAGGTAACCTGATTACTGTCCCATTCACAAAGACATCTCGAGAGACAGTATACTTAACACCTCTCCAGGTAAATGTAATTTTATCCATATTCCATTTTGAATATAGCACGGAATTAGAAATATGTAATGTAAACTATTTCATCAAACCCTCTAATACTCCTTTAGAATTAACCTTAAGCAAAAGCACTGCCCCTTGATCTGGTTGTGATGACATGGGTTGTCCTGGTCTTCTTTCAGCATAGTTTACATGGAGTTCACCTGATTTTATTTCAGTAGATTGTGGTGCGATCCTATCCCCTATAAAGAAAGCATTTGTAGTCCTGTATCCACTATCAGATTTTAAAGCGACAACTACATAATAAAATAATCCACTTCCACCAGTATCTTGTGTAACTAAAAATGCAATATCCTTTAATCCATCTCCATTCAAATCCCCTTCAGCTTCATTACCAAAATATGTAGTTATATTTTTTGAATTAGAACTTGGAGAGGAATATGTTTCGTATTTACCATTATTTAACTTGATAGTTTGAGAATCGATTATGAAGCTAGAATTCTTTGTATCAAATAGTTTTTGATCTTGTACATTATTAATTTGAGAATTACTATTATTTTCAAAATAAATTAAAAGTGAAATAGATATACAAAATATTATAAATAAAGATAAATAGGTTTTTTTCATTTCTTGATTGTAGCATAAATAAAAACCGGAAGGCGTACAGACGCGACCGGTTTTTGATTTTGTAATTATTTCATAACTCCGTGAGGATTGTGATACTAGAATTTGTTATTCCCAGAGCTTTATTAACTTGATCAAGTCCATCTTTAATATAACCCTTAAGAACAAAAAATCTCTTATCACCAATTACTCCACTTCCACTTTCACCTTCCTTTCCATCGTATTGGAATAGATATAGTGGGTTTTTTGGATCGGTAAAAAGGATTCCAATTATTTCAACTGGTATACTACCATCCATTTTTAATGCTTTAATATTTGGGTATCTTGAAACACCTATATTATTAAAGCTAGTGTCCCGCTTGTCTGCATTATTATTGTTTCCAATTACGTTTGGTTCTCCACCAAAACAAAAAGCAATATCCCTCTCACTGTTAAGCGGTCCGGGTAACGGATGAGAATTTACTTTGGTAATATTATAGTTCTTACCATCAAGTATATACTGGTATTTATCACCTGATGGGCCACCATTGAAGAAAAAATGAATTACAGTTATTACAACCTCAAAGTCTCCATTTTTAATCAATGTGCCAGATGCCATCCTCCCCTTTTCACTTATTAATTTTACCGTAATGAGTCTTGTTCCTCTAGTTGTGATAAGACTTTTCACCTTTTCATAACTCTCTTTATCAAGATCTGTTATAGTGTAATTTTCACCACGTTTATTTGAAATAAGTGTGGCAATGGTGGCTACAAAAGCTAGCACCAGTGACAGAATTGCAATGTCTCTTTTTTTCACACACCCTCCTGATTCGTTGTTTTTTTATTTACTCTAATTTCAGAGTGCCATAACTAAAATATCTTGTCAATTGTATCTAATTACTTGAGGTATTGGTTTAACTAAGACCTTTCAACCGCCTTTTTAAAATTATTTAAAATACTTTGCCAACCATTCTTTTGCATTTCTATACTATTTTCGTCTTCAGGATCAAAAGTCTCAACAATCTTAATAGTACCATCACCCATATCTTTAAATATTATTTCGCATCTTCTCGCTTTGGTATCGTTTATATCATTTGATAAAACATAACTAATCATCTTATTTTGTTTTATTTCAGTATAAGTACCAGCAAAATCAAAACTAAAACTTTTATCTTTTGCTGACATTGTCGTTACAAACTTCCCTCCTACTTTCAAGTCATTTTGAGCATTGAGACATTCCCAATCATCACTAGCAAAAGCCCATAACTTTATATATTCAGGTTCATTCCAGAATTTCCATACTTTATCCAAAGTCCCATTAACTTCAATTTCTATTTGTATTTTATTCATTGATTTGTTTATTTTTAAAATTATAGCAAAACAGAATAGAAATGCTAGAATACCATTATGAAAATAACTAAACTAGGTCACTGTTGTTTACTTATAGAAATTAAAGGAAAAAGAATTCTTACTGATCCAGGAAGTTATACGGTTTCATCTCACACTAAACTTGAGAAAATTGATTATATTCTTTTTACACATGAACATCAGGATCACTACCATATTGAATCACTTAAAATAATTATAAAAAATAATCCTCAAGCAATTATTTATTCAAACAATTCAGTTAGTAAACTTTTAAATGTACAAGCAACAAAACATATACAGATCAATCATAATGACACAGTATTGCTCGGAGAAATTATGGTTATTGGTATAGGTGATAAACATGCACAAATGCATAAAAGCATTCCCCTTTCTTCAAACATTGGATATCTAATTGATAATAGACTTTGGTATCCCGGAGATGCATATACAAACCCAGAAAGACCAGTCGAAATACTTGCCCTTCCAGTTTCCGGTCCTTGGATGAAGTTAAGTGAAGCAATAGACTATGCCCT
>CAZFXF010000036.1:0-5413 GCA_964522965.1 uncultured Candidatus Saccharibacteria bacterium | reverse complement strand
TAAGTATGTTTACAGCAATAACAGCATCAAGAATATTCCTATATGCAGTTGCTCCAAAGACAACAAATAGATTCAATGCTTTCCTAATTAGTAATGGTTTTACTAGAACAATAAAGGGATAGTTAAGATACAGTATTGTAGATCTCACTAGTTTTATAAATCATATTATCAAGTGAAAAGTCTTTTCTGACTTTATCATTTAGTCTTGCTCCAAAAATCTTCATATCTTGAGGGTTTTGTAAATAATATTGTATTGCACTAGTTATATCTTGAACATTGTTTGATTGGACCAAAATTCCATTTACTTTATCTTGTATAATTTCTGGAATTCCACCTACATTACTTGCTATACAAGGAAGGCTTGCTAGACCTGATTCTAATAATACATAACCGAAACTTTCTGAAATAGAAGGCAGTATAAATATATCAAAAGCTTTAAAATATTTTGAAGCATTTTTAACATGACCAAAGAGGATTACATTTTCTTGTATATTCAGTTCATTGATTAGGTTTTGTATATTTTTTCTTTCTTCTCCTTCACCAAATATTAAATAAACAACCTTTTTATTTAACTGTTTGAACTTATCTGAATTTATTAATTCTGAAACAGATTTTAGCGAGTATTCATAACCTTTAACATGATGTAATTCACCAACACTTCCTAATAATAATGTATTCGACTCATTATAGTCTGAGATTTTTGTATTAAATTCTGAATTTATATTTTTTAATTCATTTATTGCTTCATTTTTATTTAATAAATCTATATTATTTGTAGCATTGTGTATAACTACAATCTTATTTGAAACAAAAGGGAGGTTAATTACTTGTTTCATCAAACCATGTGATACTGCAATTGTTTTATGAGAAAGAATAATAGTTACCCAGTGTAAAAACTTTATTATTATTTTTGAAACTGTATTTCTATTTTCATTAAAAGCCCAACCATGTGATGTAAATATGATATTTTTAATTCCAGATATCCTTCCAGCCAGTGCACCCAAACCACTTATTTTTGAACTATTTAAATGTAATATATCAGGTCTTTTTTCATTTAGTATTTTCAATAGATCAAAGAAACCTGAGATATCGCTCATTATATCTATATCTCTGCCTAGTTTAAGATTGCCGCTAGCTTTTATTCCAGCTTGATTTAATCTATTTATAAGCTCACCTTGTGAACCAGCCATTACTTCTATATCAAAATTCTCTTTATTTAAATTGCTAGAAATATCAAAAACATAACGCTGAGCACCACCCCAGTTTGATTTTGTTATTAGGATAAGGACTTTCTTTTTATTCATCTTTGTGTTATAATATTTGCTATTAAAGTAAACAATTTACTTATAAAATATGGCTATAGTAAACAAGAAAGAAACTGTATTTATAGGAATTGGGGACATAATCCTCCTTATCGCTTCTTTGGTGGCTTCTTTGATATTGAGATATCAAGAATTTCCTACATCAGATACTCTACAATTACATATTTTGCCTTTCTCAATAATAATACTACTATCCGTAATTGTATTTTATATTTCTGGATTATACAACCGTTCTATAAATATGGCCAGACATTCTCTGCCTGGAAAAATAATTAGAGCTCAAGTTGCAAATGGTATTATTGCGATGGCTTTATTTTATTTCTTTCCCAGTTTTGGAGTTACACCGAAAACAACATTGTTTATATATATTGTTTTATCAACAGTATTCACTTTATTTTGGAGAATTCACAGTTATTCAATATTAAATTTGAGAAAGAAACAGCCGAGCTTAATAATAGGTAGTGGAAAAGAAGTTTCAGAATTGATTACTGAAATAAACCATAATCCACATATTCCAATATATTGTAAGGATAATGTTGATCCTTCACAGTCTGTTTCAGATATAAATAAATTATTTGAAAATGAGAATAACTATAGATTTATTGTAGCAGATATTGATGATCCAAGAGTAAATAACTTTTTGCCTGAATTGTATAAAAATTTATTTCCAAATGCTTCAATTATAAACTTGCATGATTTATATGAAGATATATTTGATAAAATTCCTTTATCAAGAATTGATTATGCTTGGATTATGAGTCATGTTAGTTCAATATCTCCAAAAATATATGATATTGGAAAAAGATTTGTAGATTTAGTATTGGCAAGTCTTGTAGCATTATTTGGTTTATTAATTTATCCTTTTGTAGCTATTGCAATAAAAATCGAAGACGGCGGTCCGGTATTAATAAGTCAATTTAGAATTGGTAAAGATAATCATGTTTTTCCAATATATAAATACAGAAGTATGACTCGTAGTGATAACGGTAAATGGTTACCTGAAAGTGAAAATAAAGTAACAAGAGTCGGTAAATTTATAAGAAAAACCAGAATTGATGAATTACCACAAGCATTGGCAATAATAAAAGGTGATATGTCACTTATTGGTCCAAGAGCGGATATTATCGATCTTGGTAAAAGATTGGAAAAAGAAATTCCATATTACACTATTCGTACAGTTATAAAACCTGGTCTTTCTGGTTGGGCACAAGTAAATCAAGAAAAACCACCTCAATCAATAGAAGAAACAAAGATTCGTCTATCTTATGATCTTTACTATATAAAGCATCGTTCTTTGAGTCTTGATTTATTAATTGCTCTAAGAACTCTCAAGACTTTATTGTCTAGAGAGGGTATGTAATATATAATTCCAAAATATGAATACTATATTTATAACTGGTGGAGCAGGTTATGTTGGTGCAATGTTACTTGATATTTTTTCAAGACGTTCAGATGTTAATAAAATAATTGCACTAGATACTCAACCTTTTCCTGATTTTCTAAAAACAAGCGGTGCACAAATAGATAAGATAAAGTTTATAGTAGCAAATACCTCTGACAATACTTGGCAAAATGAAGTTGCAAGTTTCAAACCTAACATTGTTATACATACAGCTTGGCAAATAAGAGAAATGTATGGAAAGAAAAAAACACAATGGAAATGGAATATTACAGGAAGTGATAATGTTTTTGATTTTGCTTTCAATACTCCTTCAGTAGAAAAATTAATTCATTTTTCTACTGTAGCTTCTTATGGTGCTTTTAGTACAAATGAAATTAATCATTTATTTAAAGAAGATGAACCATTTAGAAAATCACCATATCTTTATGCAGAAGAGAAGAGAATTGCTGAAGAGCACCTTATAGAAAAATATAATAATGCAAAAAAGAATAATTCTAAAGTTAAGATTGCAATTATAAGACCTGCCGCAATAACAGGTCCAAGAGGAAGATATATGAGAATAAGATTCGGTCTTCAATCTGCTTTATCTGGAAAATTAAAGGGATCATTTATATACAATATTGTGAGCCTTCTTGTTTCTTTTGTACCTATTACAAAAAAGTGGTGCAGACAGTTTATACATGAAGATGATATTGTGGGAGTTGTAACTACTTTAGCTTTTGATAATTTAAAGAATGATTTTGATATATTCAATGCTTGTCCATCAGGACCAGTTGTTACTGGTAATGATATGGCACAAGCAGTAGGTAAAAGATCAATTATGGTTAGTCCATATTTAATTAGGTTTGTATTCTTTTTAATGTGGAATTTAACTTTGGGTAAAATACCAACTTCAAAGGGAGGATGGAAATCGTATTCATATCCAATAGCTGTAGATGGTACCAAGATTACAAAAATGTATGGTTATAAATACAATTGGCAATCAAAAGAGGCATTTACAACCAAAAGTGGATATTATTCAAAATATGCTGTTTAATATGTTTTTTGTTGCAAAATAGCACCAAATACCTATAATAAACTCACAAGTTGATTCATTAATATTTAAGAGCTGTCAATAAAATAAAATTATATGTTTGTCGTAAAATACAGAAAATTTTTCTACGCACTATCAAGTATCCTAATTCTAGGTTCAGTTTTTTCAATGGTTTATTGGGGTTTCAATCTAGGTATAGATTTTAAAGGAGGATCAATACTTGAAGTAGAATATAAAGACGTAAGACCAGCTCAAACAGATTTAATAACAGCTATTACTCCACTAAATTTAGATGCTTCTGTTAGGCCAACAGGGGATAAAGGTTTTATTATAAGAATGAAATCTATAAATCAGGATGAAAAGAAATCTTTAGTTGAAGCTTTGGCTATACCAAAGGATGCAAAGTTTGAAGAAAAGAGATTTGATTCAATAGGTCCAGTTCTTGGTGTTGAGGCACTTAGAAAATCTCTTTCATCAATTGCTCTAGTTCTTTTGGCAATAGTCCTATTTATTGCTTATGCATTTAGAAAAGTTTCAGAACCTATATCATCTTGGAAATACGGTTTTGTTGCTATTATTGCTCTATTTCACGATGTGATAATTCCAACTGGAGTATTCTCTATGCTAGGACATTTTAAGGGATATGAAATTGATACATTGTTTGTTACAGCACTACTAGTTGTACTTGGTTTCTCAGTTCACGATACTATTGTGGTATTTGATAGAGTTAGAGAAAATCTTGGACATGCAAGTTCAAAAAAGCCTTTTATAGAAATAGTAGGAGAGAGTGTAAGTCAGACTTTTACACGTTCTATAAACACTTCACTTACGACATTACTTGCACTGATTGTTCTGTACTTTATTGGAGGTGAATCAACACAACACTTTTCTTTAGCGCTGATAATAGGTATTGTTGCAGGAACATATTCTTCTATATTTATAGGTTCACCATTACTTGTAACTATTGAGAGATGGCAATCAAAAAGAAAGAATAATAAATAAACTATATGGCTAGTAAGGGAGGAGATGAATCAGTAGGAATTATAGAAGCATTTAAAGATATAATATTTGAGCTTATTTCTCTTATCTTTGGTGCTATTACAGATGGTCTAGCTTTATTGTGGGAATTTATATCAGGCGTCTGGAAACATGTAACTGATATTATTGCTGTTCCTTTCACTGATTTCGTAATTAACTTTATAAAAATAACTATAAAAGAGTTAAAAAGTTAATAGTATTTTGCAGTCTATTTACACCTATTTTACAGCCCTAATCATAGCCTTATTTCAAATAATATTGTTAAGTATCTTATATATATAAAAAAGCTTGACTTTATTTTTTATATGAGTAGAATGATATCCACGCCTTAAGTAAGGCTGTGTATATTGAAAATTATAAGTTATGCATTAGAAAATTATGAGAACGTTTCTTAACAATAACATTGTTGAGAAGTCGAATTGAAAAGGTTCTTGTGAAGTCTAATGTCTATTTCAAATGATTCCTTAGAGCGGAATCAAACTCAATAGCAATTAAAATAGTTCAATTTAGAAATCATTAATACTGTTTTTTATTTTGTTCCATTCATTTTAGTTAAGAGTTTGATCCTAGCTCAGGATGAACGCTGGCGGCGTGGATAAGGCATGCAAGTCAAACGGC
>CAZFXF010000035.1:2579-5815 GCA_964522965.1 uncultured Candidatus Saccharibacteria bacterium | reverse complement strand
TGTTTTGGAAGAATCATTGCATCATGCAAAAGTCCATCAATTCTATATCTAACCAATAATTCTGCTTCCATAGGTTCAATATGAATATCAGAAGCATCTTGTATAATTGCATGCTTTAAAAGTGTGTCCACTATACGAATAACAGGTAAGTTTTCTGCTATCTTTTTTAAATCCTCTTCACTAGTTGAACCACCTGCATCTTCAGCAATAGTCTTTAGAGTTGCTGATTCCTTTTGAATAATATCTCCGAATTCAGCTTTCAAACTCTTTTGATATTGAATAATTGCGCTCTTTATTGATTCAGCATCAGTAAGTCTAGGTAAAATCTTTAATTTTACTTTCTTTTTCACAAAGTCTATTGCTGAAAGATCATCAACATCAAGCATAGCAACTTCTAAACTATCATCAGTCTTTTTAAAGCCTATAATATTGTGATTTCTGGCTACAGGCTCAGGAATCATAGATAGGGTATCAAAAGGAATTTTTCTAGATTTTAAATCTACGAAAGGGATACCGAGAACATAGGCCTGCATTCTTCTCAAATTATCCTCAGTAATCTTTCCATTATTTACAAGTATTTCAGCAGCTTTAACACCTTTTTCTTCGGCTTCTTTTATAGCCTTATCAAGATCAGTTTTGGAAACTAGATTGGAATCCAAAATAAATTTATTGAGCTGTGTCTCTGGAACGAACATACAGCTATTATATCAGTACTGTATAACAAAGAGTATGTGTATAAACATATTGCCAAATTTATTTAAAGGAGTAGCATTATTTCTGAAAATACTTATGATAGCAAAGCTTTTGTTATCGACAATTATTATTATCACTATGCTCAATCTAGCTCTAACGATAATTATTTGTGAAATACTAAACCCCAGTTTTTTAAACCGAAAGGTCACAAAATGATGATTTTTTACAACTGTATAGGCTTTTGCTCGTACAGTTGTTTATTTTATACACAAAATCTACTATTGCTTTAGTCATCACCTTCTGGTATATTGTTGTTATCAGTAGTTCGCCCTCCCAGGCGGACATTTTTTATAAAAGGGGTTAATAAATAATAAATATATGGTTGATTTAAAGGTAATAAACTCTGTTTTAGAACAACTAGAACAAGAGCGTGGTATTCCAAAGGATAAAATGCTTGAAGCTATAGAACTAGCTTTAGCAATGGCATATAAGAAAGAGTATGGTAAAAAAGGCCAGATTGTTAGGGCTATTTTCGATAAAAACACAGGAAAAGCTGAGTTTTATCAAGTTAAAATAGTTGTTGATGAAACAAAAGTAATTATGGAAGATGAAGAAGATGAACAAGACCTAAAAACAATAAGCGAAGAGAATATTCGCGTTAGATATAACCCTGAACACCACATTCTCCTAGAAGATGCAAAAAGAATAAAGAAAGATGCAAAAATAGACGATGAAATAATATTCCCACTGGAAACAAAGGATAATTACGGCCGTATAGCAGCTCAAACAGCAAAACAAGTCATAATTCAAAAGATTAGAGAAGCAGAAAAGACATCAGTTATGACAGAATATGGCCAAAAAGAAGGAGAAATTGTCTCTGGAACAGTTCAAAGAATAGAAAGAGGTACCCTATTTATAGATATGGGAAGAGCTTTGGGGGTTATACCTTATGAAGAACAAATCCCTAGCGAACACTATAAACAAGGAGAGAGAGTGAGAGCTTATCTTTATGCTGTAGAAGAGACTCCAAAGGGAATTCTACTTAAACTTTCACGTTCTCACCCAAAATTCTTAGCAAAACTATTTGAAATTGAAGCCCCAGAAATTGCCCAAGGTGTTGTAGAAGTAAAATCAGTAGCTAGAGAGGCGGGATCACGTTCAAAAATAGCTGTATTCTCAAAAGACAGCCATATAGACCCTATAGGTTCACTAGTTGGACAAAGAGGTGTGCGTGTTTCTACAGTTATGAGTGAGCTTGGAGGTGAAAAGATAGACATTATTGAATGGAGTGAGGATCCTTCAAAATTCATTACTGAAGCACTATCCCCTGCTAGAATCGTAGAAATAGCTCTATTTAAAGAAGAAGCTAGAGCAGTTGTAAAGGTTACAGAAGATCAACAATCACTAGCAATAGGAAAAGGTGGTCAAAATGTACGTCTAGCAGCAAAGCTCACAGGATGGAAAATAGATATACAACCAGTAAGTACTGATGGCATAGCAAAAGATGTATCTGAAGATATGGAAAAAGAGAGCGAATAACATTATAAAACATAAAATAAGCCTAAAAATATGAATATTTTACACGATATTGAACCAGGAAAACCAGAAGAAGTGAATGTAATCATAGAAATACCAAAAGGATCAAAAAATAAGTATGAAATAGATAAGAAAACAGGTCTAATTTCACTAGATAGAGTATTACACACTGCACAAGATTTTCCTTTTGATTATGGTTTTATACCACAAACACTATGGCATGATGGTGATCCACTAGATGTAGTTTTACTAACTACATACCCTCTTTTTCCGGGAATACTAGTAAAAGCCAGACCTGTAGCAGTTATGGGTATGTTAGATAGTGAAGAAAAGGACGATAAGATCATAGCTGTGCCTGCTGATGATCCAAGATGGAATGATGTAAAAGATTTGAATGATCTAAATACACATACACTAAAGGAAATTGAGCATTTTTATTCAACATATAAGAAAATTCAAAAAAAAGAAGTTATTGTAAAGGACTTTGGAGATAAAAAGAAAGCAAAATCAGTTTTTGAAGAAGGAGTAGAAATGTATAAAAAGAATAAAAATAAATAGTATTGTTTTTATCTTTAATGCTATAATACATGTAGTGCCAAACTAATATAGATTCGGCATTGTGTTTTAATTATTATATAACTCAAAAAAATGTTAAAAAAATATTCATTACTATTTGTATTACTTTCAATGGTATTTATACTACCATTTGTTTCTAGTGCTCAAACTGGAAATACTGATCCAGTTCCTACTACACAAAAGCCACCTGTATCTGGAAGACCAGATCTAAAAACCCGCGTTGAAGCTCGTATTGAAAACAATGAAAACAATCGAGGTATAAGACAAGTTGAAAAAAGAGTTGAAAATATAAAAGAAAAAGCTGAAATAAGAAAAGAAAAAAGAGAAGATATTAAGTCAATGAGACTAGATGAAAATGCTTCAACTTCAGAAAGACTTTCTATGTTTAAGAAAAACATGAAAGATGATATGAAGAAAAAGATGGAAGCAAA
>CAZFXF010000035.1:0-2479 GCA_964522965.1 uncultured Candidatus Saccharibacteria bacterium | reverse complement strand
GATGCATTTAAAAAAGTAGTAGAAGCAATTGCTCACCTATCTGGAAATAAGATCGATAAGCAAGCAACAACAACACCAAGTACAGAAAGCACTCCTTCAACAACTTCAACTCAATAATTAATAAATAAATTTATATTAAACATATGGATATAAGACCAAATAACAATAATCAAATGGGAGGAATGAGTAGTGGTGTTAACAATACCAACCAAATGCCAATTAAAAAAGAAAAGAGTATTGGACCAATGATTGCTATTTTAATAGTTGTACTTGCAATAATAATAGCTGCAATATACTTTATCGGTGCAAAATTTAGTTCACCTAAGATAGATACAACTAATACAACATCACAAACCATAAACACAGAAACACAAACAGCTGCCACAATAAAAGCTGATGATGTTGATACTCTAAACCAAGAACTTGATAGTCAATTAAAAGATATTGATTTTAGTTTCTAAATAAGTTTTGAGTTAAAACAAGAGAGACCGAAAGGTCTTTTTTGTTTTGTATAAATAAAGTAAAACAGAGTAAAAAATAACATGAATGTTAAATAATTGTCTTTCCTCTTCCTTTCTGCTATATTTGCCAAACATAATAAATATATGGAAAATAATAAATTCTACGAAAATCTAAAGATTTCAAAAGCTGATGGTTCAAAAATAGAAATAACTGGAACAGTTCCAGCTCTAAAGTTTGAATCTTATAGAAAAAAGGCTCTTGAAAATATTAATAATGAAATAACAATAGACGGTTTTAGAAAAGGAAAAATTCCAGAAAACATCCTTATATCTAAAGTCGGCGATATGTCTATACTTGAAGAAATGGCTGAACTAGCCTTATCACAAGCTTATCCAAAAATAGTTATTGAAGAAAAGCTAGATGTAATAGGTAGACCAGAAATACAAATTACAAAAATAGCAAAAGATAGTCCCCTAGAATTCAAAATCATTTCTGCTGTAGTTCCAGAAGTAAAACTTGATGATTATAAGAAAATTGCAAAAGAAGAAATATCAAAACAAAAAGAGGCAGAACCAGTTACAGATAAAGATATTGAGAATGCAATATTAAAGATCCGTCGTTCAAGAGCAAATCATGATCACAATCATGGTGAAATGTCAGAAGAAGAACACAATAAGCTTTTAGATTCTTCCCTACCTGAATTAAATGATGATTTTGTAAAAAGTTTAGGTCAATTCTCTGATGTAAATGATTTTAGGGATAAAGTAAAAGAAATGCTTGTTATCGATAGAAAGGATCAAGCAAGAGAGAAAAAGAGAATTGCGATATCAGATAAATTAATAGAGACATCAAGTATAATAGTTCCTGAAGTATTGATTGAAAGTGAAACAAAAAGAATAGAGGCTCAGTTTGGTGAGGATATTGCTAGAATGGGTATAAAGATGGAAGATTATTTGAATCATGCAAAAAAGACAGTTGAAGATATAAGAAAAGAATGGAGACCACACGCAGAAAAGAAAGCAAAACTCCAACTTATACTAAATGAAATTGCAAAAATAGAAAAACTATCACCAGATCCAAAAGAAATTGAAAATGAAGTAAACCATATAGTTGAGCACTATAAGGACGCTGATAGAGATAGAGCATTCATATATGCAGAAACTGTTTTAACAAATGAAAAAGTCTACGGTTTCCTAGAAAGTCAGACAAAATAAATATAAATATAAAAATACCGCATAAAAGCGGTGTTTTTATATTATTTTTGTTAAAGCTACAACTACAGCAGTCTCTGATCTTAATATCTGTTCACCTAGTTTATAAATAGGAATACCGTTTATTCTAAATTCATCAATCTCTTCATCAGTATATCCACCCTCTGGACCGACAAAAACTGCATTATATGGAAGCATATCCATACTAACTTTATCTAACATATATGGTTCACCTTTAGTATGAAAAGCAATTGCTCTTATTTTATTATCTTTAATAAAGTCAAAACAAGAACTAAAATCTTTTATATTATGAATATTTGGAGTATAAACTCTTCCACTTTGTTCACTGGCCTCAATAGAGATTTTATTTAATCTTTCTTCATTTATATTCTTCTTTTCACTTCTCATAGAAACCACAGGGATAATATCACTAACTCCTAGCTCGGTAGCTTTTTCAACAATCCATTCAAAAGTATCTTTTTTTACTATAGAAGCAAAAAGATAGGTTTTTTTATTATTTAAATCTTTTTTATCAATACTTTGTTCTATATTAAATGAAATACTATCTTTTAAAATATTATTAATAACAGTTATGTATTCATAACCAGAATTATCAAATAAAATAACCCTATCCCCTGTCTTAAATCTAAAAACTTTCTTTAATTGATTTAACAAATCTTCAGAAACAATAGTCTTACTCTTTTCATCGCCTATTTTTTCATTTATAAAAAATCTATGGAATCTCATATATAAAGTCTACAATGAAAGTTGCCAAATATCTACTGTAATGTATTATTTGTTTATAC
>CAZFXF010000034.1:0-5934 GCA_964522965.1 uncultured Candidatus Saccharibacteria bacterium | reverse complement strand
TTATATCTTCCAACCTAGGAAGAACAAGCCGTGGAATAATATACCACTATATTTGAACGTAGGCAATATAACAGTGGATAACTAAAAATAGCCATATATAGCCATGAATGACTAATTTTATTTGACTAATTATTTATAAACATTGTTTATTTAAAACTTCATTAAAATTTCATAACTTTTTTATTATTTCTTTATTTGTTTTTGATATTGTCTTCCTATGCAACAAGACAATTATCAAATAAAAGAAAATACAAAAGAACTACACGATATTACAAATACAATTGAACTAGTTGATTCTCTTATCTTTTATGCATATATGAGAAAAGCTTCTGATATTCATATTGATCCAGTAGATAATGGGGTGGTGATAAGGTTTAGAGTAGATGGAGTGCTCGTATATATAGATACAGTAAATATAGAAATACATCAAGAGCTCATAGCAAGAATAAAGATCATTTCGAGTTTGAGAACTGATATACACTATGTACCACAAGATGGCAGGTTCAATTTCGAAAAGGGTGCATGTATATGTGATGTTAGGGTGAGTATACTCCCCACACATTATGGAGAAAATGCTGTACTTAGAATACTCATACCTCAAGATAAAATGCCTAGTTTAATTGATCTTGGATTTTCAGAACACGATAATAAAAGAATATTTGAAAGTATAAACAAACACCAAGGAATGATTCTGGTCACAGGTCCTACTGGTTCAGGAAAAACTTCAACTCTATATACTCTCATAAAACATTTAGCAAAAGATAATGTTTCTATAATCACCTTAGAAGATCCAATAGAGTATGCAATGCCAAAAGTTAGACAAATAAATATAAGAGAAAAGCATGGAGTGAGTTTTGCGAGCGGACTTAGATCTATAGTAAGACAAGATCCTGACATTATTATGGTAGGTGAAATAAGAGATAAAGAAACAGCACAGATAGCAACAAATATATCTTTAACAGGTCACTTGCTTTTATCTACACTTCATACAAATAGTGCCATAGGAGCCATTCCTAGGCTAATGGATATGGGTGTAGATCAATACTTGGTAGCAAATACTCTGACTTTAATAATAGCTCAGAGATTGGTTAGAAAATCTTGTGAAATATGTAAGTCATATGGTTGCACTATGTGTAATAACACAGGGTATAACGGTAGAACAGTAGTATCAGAGACATTAACTATTGATGAAGAAATGAGGAAATACATTATGTCTCGAATATCCTTAACCGATATAAATAGATATGCAAAAGCTAGTGGAATGATAACTATGTATGAAGACGGTATGGAAAAGGTCGAAAAGAATATAACAACAAAAGCAGAGATTTTAAGAGTCTTGCATGATTAAAATGAATAAAATTTTTTCAAAAAGATCCCAATTATCTTTTATACATGAACTTGGAATATTATTGTCCACAAATATTTCTATGCTAGAGAGTCTAGAGATAATATATAAAATGGAAAAAGATAAAAAAAGGAAACATGCTTTACAAAACATTGTTTCAAATATTAAAAAAGGCATTTCGCTTTCAAATAGCCTTATAAATAAAGAGCTCGGTTTTAACAATCAAATATTATCAATTATTCAAAATGGGGAATTGTCTGGAACTCTATCTATATCATTAAATAGAGCATATATAGACATGGAAAGAAAAGAAGAAATAAAGAAAAAAATAATTAGCGCACTTATTTATCCCGGTTTTATATTTATTGCAACTATAGCAATGTCATTGTTTTTAGTAATGTTTATTTTTCCAAAAATATTTCCTTTATTAAATAGTCTGAATGTAGAGTTACCGTTACTTACGAGGTTAGTAAGCGGTCTGTATAAATATATAATTCATTACGGACTATATAGTTTAATAGTTCTCATACTTATATTACCAAGTATTTATTTTATTTATAAAAAATATCAAAATATACAAATCTTATTTTCAAACATTATTTTCAAATTACCTATAATCGGGGATAAAGTTAAAAAATTTAAAATTAGTAATCATTTTTATTCAATATCACTTTTACTAGAGCATGGCCAGTCTTTATCTTCAATTTTGCAAAAGGATTTTATTTCTGAAAATAATATTGTTTATAAACGATGTATAAAACTTTGTAGCGATGGTGTGGTTAAAGGATTACCGCTCTCTATTTGTATGAATAATTTTCCAAATATTTACCCTAGTCAAGCTATAGACATGGTAAGTATAGGGGAAAGAACAGGAAATTTATACATAATGCTCAATCATATTGCAAAAATATTTGAACTTGAAATTGAAGATTTTATAAAAAGATTGTCAGTAAGTATAGAACCTCTGCTTATGATATTTATGGGACTTATTGTGGGTAGTATAGCTTTATCCATTATTTTACCAATATATGAAGTCACAAATCATTTACAAAAATAAATATAAAAAAGGATTTTTAATATTTGAAATAATGATTTCTTTTACTTTATCTATCCTTTTTACTATATCAACATTAGCTTTATCATTTACAAATATTTATCTCAGACAAAAGGGAATAGAGATTATATATAGTTCAAAGATAAATATAAAAAATATTGAAAACTTTATAAATTCAAATATTTATTCTACAAATACACCGAGTTTCAAATATCATTTTGGTAATTTTTCAAATAAATATAGTTTTGGATTTTTTGATATTTTAATTCCCGATCTTATTAATTCTATTGGTAGAGATAGTTGTTATCCAAGATTCAATTTTATTTCAAATAATATTACATTTCATTCCCCAATAAATATATTACCTCAAGGAAATAATAGTATGGATATGGAAGTAAGGAATGGTTTTGTATATATGACTACAGATTCCAATCAAGCAAGCCAACCTGATCTATATATATTGAATGCCGTAGATCCAGACAATATAAATATAGTTTCTAGTATAAATACTGGTCCAGGACTTGGTGGAATAGAAATTGCTTCACACTATATATATGCACTGAATCTCGGAACAGGTTATAGCCTTGCAATTATTGATATTTCAGATAGAGCATATCCTAGTATAATTAAAAAATACAAAATACCAGTTCCAAATGCTTCAACTACTTTACCTATACCAAGTTCGATTTTTTATAGAAATAATATTGTTTATATCGGTACAGAAAAATGGTCAGGAAATGAATTTGATATTATAGATGTAAGTGATAAAAACAACCCAATTTATTTAGGTGGTTTTGAGACCAATAGCCTTGTTGAAGATATTTATATAAATGGAGATTATGCATATATAGGTACACCAGGACAAAAACAGTTTAGGGTTTTAAATATAACTGATCCAAAAAATATTTATGAAGTATCAAGTTTTTCATATTCAGGTTTTGCAACTCAAGAGGGTAAGGTTGTATCTTTGTTTGAAGATAATTTTATATTTGGTAGGACAGTTGGAGGATTTAATGTATTACAAAATCATGAAATATTTTCATACTCTAGTTCAAGTTTTCCTTTAATAAATAATCAAACCATACCAAAAGCTTCAAGTGATATTCCGGGAGGAGTTTATGGAATTATTTATAGATATCCTTTTATTTATCTTGCTACAGGTCAAATTGGTCAAGAATTTCAAGTTTGGGATGAAGACGTAAAAAATAAAATTTTTACTAAAGACATAGGTTCATTTCCAAGAAATATTATTTGCGATAATAAGGATTTATATATTACAACTCATGATAATAGAGGAATATTTATTATTAAAGATTTAAGTATATGAAAATATTTAAAAAGGGAATGACACTTATAGAAATATTAATATACATATCCTTATTTTTTATTATTATGTTAGGGATTTTATCAAGTATTAGTGACATGATATTTATTGAAAATAAGAATAATAAAATGGATGAGAATAATGTCTATATCAATACACAATTATAAAAATAAAGATAAAGGTTTTATTGCTTTAACTAGCTTATTATTAATATCTAGTATTTTATTTATTTTATTGATAAATAATTCTATAGAAAACGGTACTTTTTTTGATCAAGTCACAAAGAAAATATATAGAAAAATTAATTATTATAATGCTATATCATGTCTTAACTATGCATATTTAATGATATCTTATGATTTTTTCTTTAGTCCAAAACAACCCTATGATATAAAAGAGTTTAATTGCAAAATACTCTCAGTTAAAATAAATGGTAATGAAAGAGAAGTTGAAACACTCGGCTATTTTAAAGATGCAAATGTGTATATAAATAAAACAATAACTGTAAGTGATGATGGAAGAATAATAAATAATTAATTTAATATTAAACCTCTTTTAGAAATTCATTTACATCGGCACTTGTTTTAAGTGGTATTGAAACATTGAAACTAGTACCAATATTTTCTTTTGAAGTGAAGTTTATTTTACCTTTATGTGCTTTTACATAGTTATATGTCATGTGAAGACCTATACCACTACCACTACTTAGCTTTTTACGCGCATTGCTTGCTCTATAGAATTCCTCAAAGACTTTTTCTTGTTCATTTTCTGGTATTCCTATTCCATTATCTTTAACAACTATGTTTAGACTATCTTTTGTATTGTTTACAGTTAGTTCTATTTTATCATTTTGACCTTTAACATATTGAATAGAGTTTTCAAGTAAGTTTTCTATAATAATTTTTAATCTCATTATATCTACTTCAACAACTTTATCTCTTTCAAGATTGACACTAGAAATTAATTCGATATTAGCTCTTTTAGTTCCAAGTATATATTTATCTACAACTTCATTTACCATGTTTTCAACTTTTGATAATGGTACTTTTTCAAGAGATATTGTTAACTTTCCAATATCAGAAAGACTTATATCAAGAAGGTTTACAGTATGCATTACTGTTGTTTGATTTGATTTTACGAATCCCTCAAGCATTTCTTTATCATCTTTTTCTATTTTATTTTCATATTGTTTAAGCATGTATTCTATAGCCCAACCTGCAGAAGTTAGAGCGGTTCTCATTTCATGAGTTATTAGGGCAACAGTCTCATCTCTTATTTCAGCATCTTTTCTTTCTTGTATTTCTCTTTCATAAAAGATAAAAAGACCTGCGATTAAAAGACCAATAAAACCAAATAGAAGTGTTAAAACAGTATGAATATCATTTGAAATGAAGTTCAAAAGTAAAGATTCAAGAGTTGATTCAAATACAACTCCAAGTGTAGTTCCGAGTATTAGTATTACTGTACCCTCAATCATATTATTCTTTTTTCTTTGTAAACATTAGTGAGGCAAGGATAACAATTGGGGCAAGGAAACCAAAGAATGAACTTGCAAGTAGTGCTCCACTTAACATTGCTCCATTTGAAACTACACAACAAGTAATAACTCCTGTTCCACCTCCAAAAGCCTTTATCTTTAACCATTTTTCTGAAGTACGAATTGCAAGTAATATCATAAATCCTCCAACTAGAATTCCATTTACGATTATGTCATACCAAAGTATAAAGTTCATCAGAGCCATTTCTCTAGTCTCATTTTGCATAAACCAAGCAAATATTCCAAGACCAATTATTAAAGATATAAAGAAAACCAATCTTCTTGTACCCTTTGAAAATGAACTAAAAGGGAATTTGAGCATATAAGCAGAACCTACAAGTACAGAAAGGGCAGCGACATTACTATAAAGCATGTTCATAGTTTGCATTTCAAGACCCATAAAGAACATATTGATTGCTTGATAACCTAAGAAAGCAAGTAAAGCACCGATCAATTCATTCTTCTCTTTTTTATATGATTTATAAACAACAAAAGCACATATTACATAAAAAATTCCAGAGGCTAACATGAGAAGGGCATCAATGTGAAATCCTAAAAATTCTCCACCCATAGATTCCATAGCATTATTTTCCATATTTAAAATAAATTAATTATTAATTCGTATTAATTATAGTTTATATATGATATTTATGGAATGAATAACTTTATTTATT
>CAZFXF010000033.1:0-6214 GCA_964522965.1 uncultured Candidatus Saccharibacteria bacterium | reverse complement strand
CAATCAAAACTTATAAATATTACTGACGCTACTACTATCGATCAATCAGATTCAAGTTGTGATTTGATGGATAATAAATAAAAATGAAAAAAACTCTTAATAAAGGATTCACTCTGGTAGAACTTATGGTTGTTATAGTTATTATTGTCCTTTTGACAGGGCTTGTAATGAGTAATTTAACTGATTCAAAGAAAAAGGCTAGAGATGCAAAAAGAGTAGCAGATCTTGCTCAAATACAGCTAGCAGAGGAATTGTTTTTTGATAGATGTAATAGTTATACACCAAATATAGATGTAAGTTCATTAACCTATGCTTGTCCCACAAATCCAAATGTAATCTTTGGAAACTATATAAATAAAATACCAACAGATCCACTTCCTGCAAGTCAGGTCTATCAATACTATACAAGTGGTGTGACTCCTACTGATTATGTATTAAGAGCAACACTAGAAACAAATAATTCTGCTTTACAGGATAGTATTGTAGGTCCTAGTGTAACTCCTGGAAATGTTAATTGTGATCATACAAACACTCCATATTATTACTGTGTAAAGCCAAAATAATGAATATACTGTATTTACTATTTAGTTTCATTCTTGGAACAATAATAGGAAGTTTTTTGAATGTAGTCGGACTTAGATTTAATACAGGAATGACATTGTCAGGCAGATCAAAATGTTTTTCATGTGGTAAAGAATTAACTTGGTATGAACTTATTCCATTATTTAGTTTTATTTTCCAAAAGGGGAGTTGTAGAAAATGTGGTTCCAAGATTTCCTACCAATATCCCATAGTAGAATTTATTACAGGAATATTATTTGCAATAATATTTTATCAATATCCACCATTAGATCTAGCTAGCTCTATTCATACATTATTTTATTTAATAATAACCGGAATACTTATTGTAATATCTATTTATGATATTAAACATAAGATAATTCCTGATTCACTTTCATATAGTTTTGCTATCATTGCTTTTTTGCATATGTTTATAAATAGTGATTTAAGTTTCGTTATACCAAAATGGTATGATTTATTGTCAGGTCCTATCGTCGCTTTTCCTTTAGCTTTTCTTTGGATAATATCAAAGGGTAAGTGGTTGGGTTTAGGTGATGCAAAGTTATTACTTGGTATAGGTTTTACACTCGGACTTTTTAAAGCAGTCTCTGCTTTTATACTTTCATTTTGGATTGGGGCAGTAGTAAGTGTTTTATGGATGTACATAGTTCTTAAGAAATTGAAAAGAGGATATGAGATACCTTTTGGTCCGTATTTAATACTCGGTATGTATATTATTTTATTTACGGGGATAAAGATAATTGATATAAGTGTTCTTTTCTCGATATAATATAGTATATGTTCAAGTTAAAAGATAAAATCTCATTTAAGAAAAAAATATTTAAAAATAGAGGTTTTACTTTGATAGAGCTTGTTGTATCTATTGGTATATTTGCTTTAATGACTGGTATTCTTTTATCAAAATACGGAAATTTCAATAACAGTGTAATACTTACAAATCTTGCTTATGATGTTGCAATTACTATAAGAACAGCGCAATCATATGGAATAGATGTTAAGGGAGTAGAGAATCCAAATAATGCTAACCAGGTTGAATTTAATAATGCTTATGGGGTTTATTTTGATAGATCAAGTTTAGACAAATCAAAACAAATGATTTTTTATGTAGACTTTAATGGTAACAATAAATATACAAGTGGTCTCGGTGAAGAAATAAATACTTATGCTTTAAAGAGAGGAATGTATATTAGTAGTTTATGCGCTGGTTCAAGTTCTGCTGATTGTACTACAAATAGGACAAAGTTAAACATTGCTTTCAAAAGACCTGATCCGAAAGCTATTATAAGTAATGATGATAACTGCCCGACTGACTGCGGTTATGCGAGAATTGAGTTGACTTCAAATGATGGTTCAAAAAAATATGTAGAAGTTAGGAGTACCGGTCAGATTTCTGTAAAAGATAATTAATATGGATAAAATAAATAAAAATTCCAAAAAAGGATTTACTCTGATTGAAATAATTGTTTCACTTGCTATTTTTAGTATTGTTGCTCTTGTGGCTGTCGGAGCTTTAATAAAAATTGTTGATGCAAATAAAAAAGCACAATCTCTTAAAACTGCAATTAACAATATTAACTATGCTCTTGAAGCAATGTCTAGAGATATTAGAGCTGGTACAAATTATTATTGTGTCGCTACAAACTTCTCTTTAGCTAATAATGCGTCATTACCAAACAAAAGTGGTTGCCAGGCACTAGATAAAAATTGGATAATAGCTTTTTATTCTTCAAAAGAAAAAAGTAATGGAGCTGGGGGATTTTGTCACTTAGTTTATGTTTATAGATTTGCAAATGAGACAATTGAAAAAGCTGAACAGAAAAATTGCGGTGATGCTATAGATAATTCTTCATTTTATCCTATAATTTCAAGTGATATTACATTTGATCATGCTGTTACAACAGTAAATGTAAGTAGTGTTACAGATCAAGTGCAGTCTTATGTATTTTTTCATTTGAAAGGTTATTCAGGTAGTGGTAAACAAAGTGTACAAACAAGCTTTGATATTCAAACAAGTATATCTCAAAATCTTTCTGATTAAATAAATATGAAAAAAATAATTAAAAATAAAAAAGGATTTACAATTGTAGAAACACTAGTTGCTATTACAGTCCTTATGATAGCAATAGCAGGGCCGTTAACCATAGCTCAAAAGGGTCTTTTAGCTTCAGTTTATGCTAGAGATCAAATGATTTCTTCATTTTTAGCTCAAGATGGTATGGAATATGCAAGAAATGTTAGATATTATAATATTATAAATGATTTAGCTTGGCTAAGAGGTCTTGATGAATGTATACAAACAAGTCCATGTAGTATTGATACTTTAAATGCAAAACCTACAGATGCATCTCCACTCGGGGTTAATCGTTGTATAAATGATGACTGCCCACTTTATCTTCAAAAAAATGATGGTGGCTATACGCCAGAATCAAGTAATGCATACTCAACACAATTCAAAAGAAGTTTCTATGTTGAAACAAATCCTTTGATTCCAGATAGAGCAGTGTTTTATGTGATTGTATCATGGGGAAATGGTGAACTTGATAATAGAGTTGTTTTTCAAAATGAAGTATATAATGTAAAAATATAGTATGGTAAAAAATATCTTAAAAATAAAAAAAGATAGAGGATATACACTACTTTTTGCTGTTTTAGTTGCTTCTCTTGTATTGGTTGTGGGTGTTTCAATACTTACTCTAGGTAAAAAGGAATTTCAATTATCAGCTTCGGCAAGAGATTCTACTGCTGCTATATATAGCGCAACTGGTATGCTTGAATGTTTTGTTTATTCAGAAGATAAAAAGGGTAGCAGAGGATTGGATGATCAGGATTTTAATGTGGATGATTTGATATGTGGTGAAGATAGAAGTTTACCAATTACAACTACTTCAAATAATCTAAATACACTTACATTTTATGCAAAAATGGGCAGACCAAGTCCAGAGAATGGACTTCAAATAGAGGATAATAGTTGTGCAAAACTATATGTTACAAAAACATTAAATGGAGCAAAATGGTCCACTGTAGTTGATTCTAGAGGGTACAATATAGGTTGGAAATCTAGTTCTAAAGATTGTAGTTTAAATAGTACAAAGAAAGTTGAAAGAGCACTTAGACTTGCATACTAGCTTAAAATCAGGTTTTTATTATGGTATTCTTTGTATATGTCTAATGATAATAAAGAAAAACTAACAGATATAAAAGAAAGGTTAAATAAGCTTAAATCTGCTATAGAAAAGTACAGATATGAATATCATGTCTTAGATAAATCTAGTATTTCAGAGAGTGCTCTTGATTCACTTAAACATGAATTAGTTGAAATAGAAACTCAATACCCACAACTTATTACACCTGACTCACCATCACAAAGAGTAGCAGGAAAACCTTTGCCTGAATTTAAAAAGATTGAACATAAGGTTGCTCAATGGTCATTTAACGATGCTTTTTCTCCTGAAGAAATGCAAGAATTTGACGCTAGAGTTAAAAGATTTTTATCACAAGAGGGAGTATTAGACCCAAAACCTAGTTATGTTTGTGAACATAAAATAGACGGTTTAAAAATTGTTTTAGAATATCAAAAAGGATATTTGAAGACTGCTGGAACAAGAGGTGATGGGAAGATAGGTGAAGATGTAACTGAGAATATAAAGACTATTGAGTCAGTTCCACTAAAACTCAATAAACCAGTAGATATAATTGTTGAAGGTGAAGTTTATATGTCAAAGAGTCAACTTGAGATTTTAAATAGAGAAAGAAAGGGTAAGGGCGAACAAGTTTTTGCAAACCCTAGAAATGTGGCTGCTGGAAGTATAAGACAACTAGACCCAAAGGTCGTAAGTGAAAGAAAATTAAAAACTTTTATTTATGATATTTCTCAATATGATGATATGCCTGAAAACCAGGAAGGGGAATTAAAATTATTATCCGAACTAGGTTTTAAGGTAAATAAATACTATAAAAAGTTTTCAGATATAAATGGGGTAATTTCATATTGGAAGGATTGGCAAAAGAGAATGAATAAAGAAGATTATCTCGCTGATGGAATAGTAGTAAAGATTGATGAAAGAAAATATCAAGAGATTTTGGGTTATACAGGTAAAGCGCCAAGATGGGGTATAGCTTTTAAATTCCCAGCAGAGCAAGTAACTACTATAGTTGAAGATATTGTATTACAAGTTGGAAGGACTGGTGTGGTGACACCTGTGGCGCATTTGAAGCCCGTTTTAGTTGCTGGTTCTACAGTTTCAAGAGCGACTTTACATAATGAAGATGAAATAAAAAGATTGGATATAAGAATTGGTGATACAGTTGTATTACAAAAAGCGGGGGATGTAATACCAGATATTGTTTCTGTTGTTTTGGAATTGAGACCTGAAAATACAAAACCATATCAATTCCCAAGTCATGTTCAAGGTTGTGGTGGTGATGGAAGAATAGAAAGAATACCTGGGCAAGTTGCTTGGAGATGTGTATATAGCGATTCTTATGAACAAAATAAAAAGAAATTTTATTATTTTGTAAGTAAAAAATGTTTTAATATAGATGGGCTTGGTCCAAAGATAATTGATCAATTATTGGATAATGGTCTTATAATAAGTTTCGATGATATTTTTACTTTAAAAAAAGGAGATTTATTATCTTTACCTAGGTTTGCTGAAAAATCAGTCGATAACTTACTTAGTGCGATTGAAAATTCAAAGAATATTACACTAAATAGATTTATATCTGCTCTATCAATAAATCAAGTTGGGGAAGAAACAGCATTTGATATTGCCAATCATTTTAAGGATATAGAAAAAGTAATGCAAGCAAGTAAACAAGAAATTGAATCAATATATGGAGTTGGTCCAGTTGTTGCGGAGTCAGTCTATACTTGGTTTAAAGATTCAAATAATAAAAAATTAGTAAAGAATTTATTAAAATATATAACTATAGAAAAAGTTAAAAAAGCAGTTAATGAAAAAATATCAGGAAAGAGTTTTGTATTCACAGGTAGTATGCCAAGTTTAGATAGAGATAAAGCGCAGAGTATCGTAAGAGAACTAGGCGGAGAGGTAAGTAGTTCGGTTTCAAAAAATACAAACTATGTAGTTGCAGGAGATAATGCAGGTTCAAAGCTTGAAAAGGCAAGAGAGCTGGGTGTCAGTGTAATAAATGAAGAGCAATTCCTAGAAATGGTAAAATAAAGCATTTTTTGCTAGACTTCATTTATAAAAATATGATTACAAAACAAGAAATAGAAAAGCTTGCAAATCTAGCTAGAATAAAGGTAAATCAAGATGAAATTGATTCATTGGCAAGTGATATTGGCTCTATACTATCTTATGTAGATGAAATTAAAAAAGTAAATATGAATATTGCTTCCAAAGCAAATATTGGTGTAGTAAATAATATCTTTAGAGAAGATAAATCAATATCATCAACACCCGAAACGATACAAGCAATTATGAATGAATCTCCAGATAGAGAAGGAGATTTTATTGCAGTTAAAAAGATAATTTCTCAAGATTAATTGTAAAGATATGATTGATTTAAATAATTTAACAATTGAAAAAGCTCATAATGATATAAAAACTGGTAAATATACATCAGTTGATTTGGCTAAAGCATATTTAAATGAAATTGAGAAAAAAGA
>CAZFXF010000032.1:0-6543 GCA_964522965.1 uncultured Candidatus Saccharibacteria bacterium | reverse complement strand
CTTAAAAGGATTTTTGAATACTATTACATCATCATTAAACTTAAACAATTCTGCAGGACGATTTGGTTTTCCTTTTATTTTTTTTCCAGTAGATTTAACTATATTCAAGTCTTTTATTTTAGAAATGAAGTTCCTTTTATCGAAAGAAGAATTAAGTATAACTTCATAAGTATTTTTTAATTGCTGAAGTGTAAATTCATTTGGTAAAAAATATTTAATAATATTTGAATAAAGAATCTTTGATTTCAATCTATCATAGCCATTTTTTAGTATTTTATTATGATCAAAAGCTAGTTTACCTATACCCTTAATCTCTTTCCAATTACCAATATCGGAATGTGATTTATCCTCTGGAATAATACATAAATAAGATATGCTTACAACTCTATTTCTTGGGTCTCTTTTTATTTCGGAAAAAGTATATAGTTGTTCAATATATGCGGGCTTAATTTTTGTTTTATTAATTAAATGGCGCTTTAGTGCTTGTTCAGCTGTTTCACTATTTAAAATAACACCTCCAGGTAGGGCAGGGGTATTTTTGTAATAACCAGTAATATTTGTATTTATAGTAAAGACACATAGTTTATCTTTAATAATTGAAAAGATAACTGCATCAACTGCTAGTACAGAATATCTCAATTCATTTACTGATTTATCTATGTTTTTCTTCATATTGACATTAGTATACACTATGCTAGAGTAAGTGTAAATAGTACACTAACAATCAAAACTTCTCATTATGAATGGAACTATCCTTAGGCTAGAACGCATACAAGGTAACTTTATGGAGGCCCGTTTTCTTAGGGCTTGGGTAAGAGATGCAGACACTGCAGTACAAGATCTATTTAGCTTTAAATTCTATGAATTTGATCCAGGTGGTCGTGATGGATATATTACACAAATTGGCTATCTACTATACGAAGAAATCATTCCACTCGATCAATATCAAGAAGTGGTAACTAGATGGATTTTAAATAATCCACTCAGTCAGAAAACCTGGTTCGGCTATGATCAGATATTAAGCGAATTATTCTGTCATGGTATGGCAGAATGGATATCTGAAAACTTCTGTATGCTCTGTGCTCAAGTCGAGCAAGTATGCAAACATGATAATTTTCATAACATAGGTCGAAAATTATATACTAATTTGGCCTATAAAGTCGCATCTGCGAAAGGCTGTGGGAGGAATAGAAGATTTCTCCAACAGTATTGGTATAGTGATCCTACCCCAGACAGGATGTTTGTTTCTGCCTTCAGTTATGAAGGTAAGTATGGAGTTGAAGCAGAAAAAGCAATAGCATACTTTATCAAGGTTTCTCGTAGAAGGATTGCTATTGAATACAAAAATAATTGCGAGAATAAAAAGAAGCACAAAAAAAGGTTTCGAAGGACTTACAACAAAATATATCATGAGTCTGTCGAAGAAATTGTAAAAAAAGTACGCTCTCTTTTGAGGCAGAGATATGATTTATATCGTATATCGTATACCAAATACGAAAAATTACCTCAAGCTGAACGTGATGCAATAGACAAACATAATCGTCAGGTTGAGGAAAAGATTGAAAGGATAATTAAATCCCAAAATGTAGAGTGCCCACTATGACTCTACAAAACGAAAGGAGCCCGTATACCGCGGGCTCTTTTACTTATTTTAAAAAAAGACCACAGTTTCCTGTGTCTTTTGATCACACTGATATTATTTGCGGAGGCCCTTGTTCAACAAATTCTCCATTTTCATTTCTTACTAGATTTGTTGGATCATCAGGCTTGTAAAATCTACATGATTCACCGAAATCGGTTTTTAACTTAATCCTTTCTTTTCGGTCTTCTCTGTCCCTTTGGAAATAATACCAAGTGAATCTAATTTCAACACTTGGTTTACTGACTCTCGAGTCTGGTTTTATTTCATCCCAGAATACCATGCGTTCATTTGTGTGTATGTCATTATTTTTTATTCTTCTAATACACCACCATTTAAAGATCACGGTCATTTTCTTGTTATTGGGTTTGTCTGAAAAAGTAATATTTTCAATTTCACCCCGGTATATTCCATCTCTAGTTTCGATTTGGAATTGACCCCCAATATATTTTTCAAGTCTATTTTCTAGTCTCTCCACTTTCCACAAGTATAAATGCATATTATGCCTTTCTAAAGTCCTACAACATTATACCACTCCATAATTATTTACTATATTAGAGGAAATCTGTACAATACTCCCATGACACCTACGACATTTATCATATTTGGTATTACAGGAGATCTATCTGGTAAAAAACTTTTACCTTCACTTTTAAATCTTTATGTTAAAAAACTCTTACCAAAAGACTTTGCTATAGTGGGTTTTTCTAGAAGACCTTTTACTAGAGAAGAATTCAGAGATTTTATTCGTAGTCATATGAAAGTAAAGCCTGGGCAATATAGGGAAGAAGAGATAAAGCATTTTATTGATCATATGTATTATGAACAAGGACTTTTTGATAATTCTCAGTCATATTCTTCACTCGCTTTAAGACTAAAGGTTATTGATGAAAACTTTGAACAGTGCTCAAATAAGCTTTTTCATTTGGCTGTATCGCCAAACTTTTATGAAACTATACTCGAGCACCTTTCAAATTCTGGTTTAACTATTCCTTGTGGAGGTGATGAGGGTTGGACTAGAATACTAGTTGAAAAGCCTTTTGGTAATGATGTCGATACAGCAAAAAAATTGGATAAAAAGCTAGGTACACTCTTTGATGAAGAACAAATATTTAGAATTGATCATTATTTAGCAAAAGAGACTCTGCAAAATATTTTAGCTTTTAGATTTAACAATTCTCTTTTTGAACCTTTATGGAATTGTCATCATATAGACGCTATTCATATTAAATTAATAGAAAAAGATGGTATAGATACTAGAGGAGGATTTTATGATGATGTCGGTGCACTAAAAGATGTTGGGCAAAATCATATTCTTCAAATGTTAGCCCTTGTTGCAATGGAAGCACCAAAGAACTTTGATGCAAGTTCAATTAGAAAAGAAAGAGCAAAAATACTAAGCTTATTAAAACCATATAATGATAAAAATATTAAAAAAATGGCCAATAGAGGTCAATATGAAGGCTATATAAATGAAAAAGGAGTAAAAAGAAATAGCCAAACAGAAACATATTTTAGACTTGAAACATATATAGAAAATAGTCGTTGGAAAGGAGTTCCTTTTTATCTTGAAAGTGGAAAAGGGTTAAATGAGAGTAAAAGTGAAATTGATATATATTTTAAAAATGAACATGATTCAGAAAGACAAAATATACTCACGTTTAGAATTCAACCAGATGAAGGTATAAAGATTCGTTTCTTTGTTAAGACTCCAGGTTTTGATACTGTTACAGAACCAAAAATACTTAAGTTTAAATATTCAGATCACCCAACACTTCAGACTTTACCTGATGCATATGAAAGAGTGCTTTATGATGCAATAAAAGGGGATCAAACTTTATTTACAAGTACAGATGAAGTTTTGCATGCTTGGAAGTTTATAACTCCAATACTTTCATTATGGAGAGCTATTCCACTGAATATATACAAAAAGGGTAGTGAAGATATGTTATAATATTGTCATGCAAAAAAAGAAAATTTTTATTTTATTAGGCCACCCAGATAAAGCTACTCGAGGAGGTTCATTTGTTGACTCTTATGAAAAGGGTGCACGTGAAGCCGGTCATGAAGTTAGAAGAATGAATATTGGAGAAATGAAGTTTGATCCAGTATTGCATTTGGGTTACAAGGCTATTCAGGCTTTTGAACCTGATATTGTAACTGCTCAAGAAAATATAAAATGGTGTGATCATTTTGTAATACTTTATCCTAGCTGGTGGTCAACTATGCCATCTATACTAAAAGGCTTTTTTGATAGAGCTTGGATGCCTGGTTTTGCTTTTAGATTTAAAAAAGAAGGATTTATGGCAGGAATGTTTTGGTCAAAACTTCTTAAGGGTCGTACAGCAAGAGTCTTTGTAACATCAGATTCACACCCAATATTTGCAAGATTTCTTTTTGGTGATACTACAAATGAAATTAGAAAATGTATACTATGGTTTTCTGGTTTTAATGTAAGTGTAAAAAAGGTAGGACCACTTAAGTTTGCAAATGAAGCAAAACTCGCAGATTGGAGAGAAAGATTTTATATGTGGGGAAGAAAGGGTTATTAATTACTGATATTAATTTACAAAGTTATGTTTCAAAATTTTATTCTTAAGCAAATGCTTAAAAAACAGTTAAAGGATGTACCTGCTGAACAACAAGATATGATAATGAACATGGTTGAAAAGAATCCAGATTTCTTTATGAAAGTAGCAAAAGAGGTTCAGAATAAAATGAGTGGAGGTATGTCACAACAAGAAGCTACAATGACAGTAATGAAAAGCTATCAGGAAGAAATAAAATCAATGATGGCAAAATAGTTTAAGCTATTTAAAATTTAAAGTGAAAAAGAATATTAAAAAATATGGTTTTACACTAATTGAACTTTTAGTAGTTATTTCTATTATAGGAATGATTTCATCAGTAGTTCTTGCTTCTATAAATAATGCAAGAAAAAAAGCTAGTAATTTAAATGTAAGAAGTACAGTTAATGCTATACGTACAGCTCTTGAACTATACTACGATACAAATGGTAAATGGCCATCAGCAAATGATGGATATATGGTAATAGACAATAGAGATACAGCAACATGGAATCAATTCTTTCTCAAAATTTCTCCTTTTATGTCAGGTAAGGCTGCTGATCTACCTTATCTATTATCTCCATCCGGAAATGTTTCTAGGGGTTATATATACATGAAGGGTTCAGGATCTAATCCTGTTCAGATTCCAATGTACAATGGAGTTACAGGTGCTTATCTTGGTTGTATTATTATAAATGAAGGATATTATTTTGATGCTTTAGTTCAAAATCAATCCTATATAACATTAAATGATAGTGGTTATGATCCAGATGGAATTGATATATTTAATGGAAGTACATCTATAAACCCAGGAATACCAGCAGCTTCTTGTGTAGTTACAAGTTTGCATTATTAATTTACAATAATAAGTTTTTCTAGTATGTTTACATTATGTCACTAAGTATAGGTATTGTAGGTTTACCAAATGTAGGGAAATCAACACTTTTTAATGCTTTAACAAAAAAGAGTGTTCTTGTTGCTAACTATCCTTTTGCAACTATAGATCCATCTGTGGGTGTTGTTGCTGTACCTGATGAAAGACTATGGAAATTGTCAGAATTTTCAAAGACACAAAAGACTGTTCCTGCTGTTGTAGAATTTGTTGATATTGCTGGTCTAGTAAAAGGAGCTTCTGATGGTGAAGGTTTGGGTAATCAATTTTTAACAAATATACGCGAAACAGATGCTATAGCTGAAGTAGTTCGTATTTTTGAAGATGATAATATTATTCATGTTGATGGAAAAATAAACCCAATAAAGGATATTGAAGTAATTAATCTCGAACTAATACTCGCTGATTTACAAACAGTTACAAAAAGACTTTCAAATCTCGGTAGAGATATAAAAGCTGGAAAAAAGGAAGCAGTGCTTGAGAGTGGACTTTTAGAAAGAATTAAATCTGCTCTTGAAGCAGGTAAACTTGCTCAAACTGTAGTACCAAATGAATTTGAGCTTCCATTTGTAAAATCTTTACATTTACTTACTTCAAAGCCATTTATGTATATTTTAAATAAAAAAGCAGGAGGAAAAAATCTTGATGATTCCCCAGCTGGCGAAAAAGATGAAAGATGGAATGCTCTTATGAAGTTTTTTAATGATAATAATGCAAAATGGGTAATAGTTGATGCAGGAATTGAACAAGAATTAAAAGATATGGATGAAAAAGATAAAAAAGAATTAAGAGAAGGTCTTGGTTCAAAAGATGATGGTATAGATAATCTTATTAAAAAAGGTTATGAACTTTTAAACCTTATTACATATTTTACAACTGGAGAAAAAGAAACAAGAGCTTGGACTATAGGACGTGGTTGGACAGCTCCAAAAGCAGGTACAGCTATTCATGGTGACTTTGAAGAGAAGTTTATAAAAGCTGAAGTAATAGAATGGGATAAATTGATACAAGCAGGATCATTTGGAAATGCTCGTGAAAAAGGTTTGATAAGGACAGAAGGGAAAGAATATATAGTTAAGGATGGGGATGTGATGGAGTTTAGGATTTAGGCTACTTGACAGGTTACTTATTACGGTTTATAATTGTATTTGTAGCCTTAACCAAGGAGTGTACCTTATGAAGATTGTCGTTACTAAAGAAAAGGCAGAGTCTGGAAATGAAACGGGAAAGTTCAAGGCTTACCCTGAAGGTAAGCCAGAGATTTGGGGAGTTGGAGACTCCATGAGAGAAGCGGTTGCCGCCCTTATCATGGATCACCAACCCACCCTCGGGATCATCGTTGATTACCAGTAACTCAACCCACCATCTCAACACGGAAAATCCATGCTCTGAGAGGTGGGTTTTCTGTTAAAAGAAGATGGTGGCGTCATGGAGTTTAGAATAAA
>CAZFXF010000031.1:0-6724 GCA_964522965.1 uncultured Candidatus Saccharibacteria bacterium | reverse complement strand
CCTTGGATGGATGCAGGAATAGCTGTAATAGTGTTTACAATAATAGTTAGATTGATATTGTTCCCTATTTCCAAGAAGTCTATAATCACTCAGGTAAGAATGAAACAGATTGAACCTGAACTTGCAAAAATAAGAGAAAAAACTGGCAATGATAAACAAGCTCAAGCCCTACAAACAATGGCTTTATATAAAGCAAAAGGAGTTAGTCCATTTTCAAGTTTTTTTCTTTTGTTTTTACAAATACCTATAATATATGCTTTATATTCTATATTTATTCACTCAGGATTGCCTGAAGTAAATAAAGAAATATTATACGGTTTTGTTTCTATACCCATTATAAATATGCATTTTTTAGGTTTGATTGATATAGGTATTAGAAATATACCCCTTTCTATAATTGCTGGAATATCACAGTTTTTACAATTACATTTTTCACCAGCCACAAGATCAGTTAGTTATAAAAGTGGAGCAAGCAATCCAAACGATATAGCACAAAACATGACTAGAAATTTGAAATATTTCTTCCCTATTATGGTATTTCTTATTTCTTATAAAATATCATCAGTGGTTGCTTTGTACTGGACAGTTTCAAGCTTATTTACCCTAGCTCAAGAGCTTTACGTTAGAAAATATCATATAAGATAAATATTATTTATTTATCTCAAGTGACCAAAGACTCAAGTCTTGTTTATTTATAAAGTATAAATAGTTCTCTTTTGGATCCAATACCAGTTTTATTGCATCAATTTTTACGCTACTTTCACTTAGAGGATCTGATAGTAAGTGAACTTCCCCAGTTTCTGTATCTATATGCCATATCTGATCTGTAAAAGAAACTTTTCCTATATACCAATTATCCGGATAATAGCCATCAGGAATAGAGTTCGGAACTGCACAAAAAGCTTCATTTTTTCTTATATTACTCCATATACATTTATCAACTAAAGTATTGAATATTGCTTCAGAATTTTTATTCTTTGCTACGTCGTATATATAAGTTTTAAATGAATCTTGATATGCATTTGAATATATTATTTTCTTTAAATCCTTACTTATTTTTGCTGAAAAACCATTTTTTCCATCAAAAATCTTTTTTTGTGAACCGTTTTTAATATTTATAGAATACATATATCCATATGAAGCACCAGATGGTTTTGTAGACATTATAAGTGTATTTTCTTCAGGCCAATCTATATTTATATACATAAGAGGTGAATCAAAAACTTTTACCTTTTTTGCATCATCAAAGTTTGAAATATAACCTACTGTTTTATCATCTATAATTTCAGTATAGAATATCCTATCACCTTTTGGTGAAACAGTTACATTTGAAATGTTTTTTGATAGAAACTTACCTTTTACTTCATACTTTGTTGTATTTTGATCTGTTGTGCTTGATAATTTTACAGGTCTTATTTCTCCAAAGAAATTTATTATTTCATCTGTATTTGCTTTTATATACCTTAAAACAACTTGATTTAAGTTTTTATTCCAATAACTTTCATAAACTCTAGGTATTGTTGTGTTTGATATTTTTTCTGTTTCTGTAGAAGTGGCGCCTAGTTCAAATACATGTCCTAGACCCCGATCTATATATCTAACTACAGTTGAGCTGGCACTCATACCCCCTATAGGTGTATCAGACATCTTTCTTAATTTATTTAATACAACTACATTTGTATTATTGTCTGATATTACCTCTGTACTTGTACCTGTGTTTGTATTGGGTGTGATTTTAATTGGTTCCCTATTGAAAGGATTAAAACCTTTCATTATTGAATTTGTATTTACATTATTACCATTTTTTGTATCTGGTGTTCTTATAAAAAACCAAAAATAAAGACCACCTAGAATGAGGACGATCAACAGTATTATAGATATAATTTTAAATGTTTTTTTCATTATTTTATAAAGATTCAATTTTTGATATTCTATTTTTTAACAACTCTTTATTGGTTTCATTTAATGACGAACTCGGTAGTTTTGATAGCGAATCTAATTGTTTTTTATATGTAGTAGAAAGATTGTTTAAACTATCCTTTAATTCCTTCTTTTTACTATTATTTGCAACTATGTTTTTATATAAAAATATAATTGACATTAAATCTTTCTCTTCTTTTATTTGATCAATATAAAACTGTTTTTCTTTCTGTATTTGCTGTTTATCAGATACATTTAACTTGTCTTGAACAGCAGAATATCTATCTTCTATTTTTTTAATTAATAAATTAACATCATCTTCACCATTAAATTTATTTGTTAGTGAACTGTATTTATTTTCTAAATCATCAATTATAATCAATGAATTTCTAAGACTTTCTTGTGAAACAGCTTGAAATAAAGATTTTTGTATGCCTGAATCTATATTTACGATATCAGATTTTAATCGATCTCTTTCTATTTCATATTCTTTATACGCTGCTGGTTCTTGCTCATTACTCATTAGGTCCTCAAGTTCTTTTATTCTTTCAAGTTTTATTCTCCTTTGCTCCCCACTATTAGCAACATCTCTTAATGATTGTGCTGATAATGATCCCAATCCTTGATCTAGACTATTTAAAAAATTTTCACTAGTATTACCCCCACTACTCAAATTATTTACAGTAATAGGCTCTATATTTACACCTATCTGTACCAACCTAGGGTCTATTGTTTCTAGTACTGTATATGAAATTAAAACCCCAAGTAATCCTAGTGCTGCGTCTTTCATCTTATCTTTACCTGCTCCCTTTTTTGTAAAAGATTCACTTAGCATATATTCAAAACCACCAACAATCATCATTACGACAGTTAAAAACACAGCTAAAGCTATTGTTAATCTATATGCATAACCCACATAACCATTGAAAGATATTTTATCTAGAGTTTGAACGTTTTGACCATTTGATAAACAAGAGACATCCCCTCCTTGTATACATGGTATCGGTTCAAGTAATTTGTATTCATCGGTAATTGCACCGTGAGCTATCAATGATTTTCCAAAAAATGCTAGAGTTATTATTAATAATAAATATATTTTTTTCATATTTTTTTAAAATGTTACATTAGTTTCATCTTTTTTCTTATTAAAAAGTATATTTATACTATCTTTTGCACCTTGAAGTATGTCGTTTACACCTCTTATTTCCAAAGAAATATTTGAACTTCCTTCAGAGTCAGGGCTTGTTCTTAGTGTGATACTATTATTATTTTTTATATCTTGTTGTTCTATATTGTTTATACTCCAAACTCTTGATATATCAACATCTTTTATTTTACTAAAATAATAAGGTACAGCTAATATACTTATTTCATTATTTTTTAAACGGACATTGCCAGACAGGGATTTATTATAGTATACACCATATAAAGGATTGTCTTCATAAAATGATAATGTGGGATCTCCTGGTTTTAATTCCATACCTGCAACACTCTTTTGATTACCATCTCTTGATATTATTTCAACTTGCACTGATAGATCTACTGGTAATTCATCTTTTAAAATCAATACTTGTTTACCGTAACCTGATTGATTTTTCATTACCCTATTATTTACTGTCCATTTATATGCTAGAGTTTTCGGATCTGCTTCTATATCACCACTACCTTTAATATGCGGAATTGCAATTATTTTTATCTTATTTTGATAAGAGAAATGGGCTTTTCCTTCATATAATGGTGGAATAAAACCTTCACTTTCCCATATTAAATCTGTATCACTTGATTTTATATTTATCCCCTTTTTTACTTCATTGCCTTCCGCTGTAGTTATTAAAGCAAATATGCTTATAACCTTACCAATTGGTGGAGCTACTATGTTTAGTTTGGTTATACCCACACCTTTAGAGACGATTTTATTATCTACTTGCCAAACAATGTTTGCGCTATTTAGATCTGTATTATAGCTTTCTAGTTTTACTATAGCCTGTTTTCCTGGAGCTGGTACCTCAGGATCAATACTTATACTCACACCGTCTATAGGAGTTGGTGTTTGAGCAATAGAAATGGTTGGGTTAAAGATGAAACCCAAAATAAAAATAAATACTATAGTTTTCAACAAAAAGTTCATCACTACTATTTTATCACAGCTACAGTTTATTGTTTATTAGATTTCCTCAGTTTTTATACTTATATCACTAGATTTTGGTTGTCTTACCCCTCCATTGTTCAGTGGTTTTCTAACTATTCTAGGTGGTGTAATTTTGCCTTTTACTAAATTTATCGGGTTTATCCCTGTTTTTTGTTCAATTTTTGTTAATAAAGCAATAATTATCATACCAAGAAACATACTTGGTAGTTCTTGTACACCAGGAATTAATTCTGCAATAAATGAAATTATTTCAGGAACAAACCTTCTCCAATTAAATAAACCCAAACCTTTTTTCCAGAAATAGTAAGCAATACTTGTCCAAAATACTGGCCCCACAATATCACCTACTATAGGTATAAGTGTCAAAATATCGCTAAAAAGTGCAAGAAAAGACAATCCAATCCAAGTTTTACTAGTTATATTATTACCTTCCATTATTCTATTTTACCTTATTTCCTTTAACAAGCTATGCTGAGTCACTAGTTTCTAGATCCTTCTTTGCTTTTTTTATAGCCAAAACTTGAGCGGGGTTTGTTGTTATGATCTGATCTTCTGTATATGAAGCAACGATTTTTAAGGCAACATGTTTTAAGCCTACGAAGAATATACCCTCTCCTACATCTGATTCTAGTAATAGGTATTTTTCTTCATCTGTAAGATTGAATGTTTTTTGGATATTGTCTATTGATGAAGGTGATTGTTTTAGAAGAATTTGTATTGATGAGTTTGTAATAATTGGCAAACCGTAAGGAGATTTTAGGAAATCATCAACGTCTTGAGTTATTGTTGCTAGACCAAGATAGTATTTTCTTCCTCTTTTTGCCAAACCAAGCAAGAAAGAAGCTGTGTCTTCTGATTTCATCATCCACCAAGCCTCATCTATTACCAATAGTCGCTTTTTTAGGTTTTTTCTAACAGCATTCCATATATAGTGAGTAACTATATACATTGCAACAGGTTTCAATTCATCTTCCATATCTCTAAGTGAGAAAACTACAAATTTTCTATTTATATCAACATTTGATGGTCTATTTATAAAACCTGACCATGTGCCTTTTGTGTATTTACTCAATCTTTCAACTAAAGATTCTGCACCTTCCATACCTGCAAGTACTAGTTCAAAGTCAGAAAGTAGAGGTGGTTCAACGTTTTTAAAGTTTGATTCAGCTGTAATATCCTTTAGAGCATATGTTTCTGTAATAGCTCGGTCAATTATCGCGTCCTCTTCTTGTGTTAACCCTCCAAGCATTATCCTAAATAGTCCTACTAGGTTTATGATATTTGAACGTAAAACATCCGCAGGAGATTCATCTTCCCTAGCAATAGGTAGATCAAAAGGATTTATATGGTGTTCAGAGTTAAGTGAAATATTAAAATATTTTCCACCTGTAGCTTCAGCCATATACTCGTATTCTTTTTCTGGGTCTATAACAATAACTTCTGTATCAAACATAAGTGTTCTAAGTATTTCTAGCTTTGTACAATAGGACTTTCCTGCCCCGGCTTTTGCAAATGTTACAGAGTTATAGTTTTCAAGTAAAAATCTATCAAATAGTACTAGTGAAGAATTATGTCTATTTATACCGTAAAGTATTCCTTTATCTGATGTAAGGTCAAAAGAAACGAAAGGAAATAGTGAAGAAAGTGGTGAAGAATTGAGCTTTGAATGAACTTGAAGTTCATCACTAGCTATAGGTAATACACTTCTATAACCACTTTCTTGTTGAAATAGAGCAGGTTTTAGGTATACGAGCTTTGATTCTAGTATAGATTTTATTTCTGATTCTAGTTTATCTAGTTCTGCACTAGTATCTCCGTATATAGTTATATATACTCCAACATCAAATATCTTTTCTTGTGCTTGCATTAGATTATCTCTCAAAGCTTCAAGATCTTGATAAGCAGTATCTAGCATGGGGTCTCTAACCAAACCCTTCTCTTCCCTTTGTGATATTTGGCTTTGAACCTCAGCTACTTTCTTTTGAAAATGTCTAAGTATTCTAGCTGTATCAACAGGGTGAATAAAAATTGAAATATTAAATATTTTATCTAGATTTATTATAGGAGCAAACCAACTTTCTGAGAGGAAACGAGGATAAGATATAACAAAAAATGTTCTAGCAACTTTTTCTCCAAGATTTATTTCTTTAGGACTTATTTTAAGAGCAGATGGTGCTATAACATCTTTAAGTTCTAGTACTCCTGCTTCGTATATCTCTTGTGGCATTAGAGATATAACTGGGTCTCTTTCTTCTTTTTTTCCAAGTATTTTACTAAAAAGGCTCATATTTTTATTTAATTTATTTGAATAGGTTTTTCAGTTTCCCCAGGATTGAAAATCTTATAATACAATTCTACCACTTCTTCTGTACCAAGTTCAGCAACTCTTATTCCACATCTAACCAAACCCTGTTCAACAACACCTATTCTTTGCTCTAGTTGGCTTCGGTATTCTTCAAAAACATCATTTGCAACCATGTTTCCCCCACTTTTATTACCTAATATTCCACTAAGAGGGTTGTTTGATGCATTTATTGCCGGAGGGTTGTATGGTATTACTAGAAAAAAGCTTTTTGTCATAATGTTTGAGTTTTCAACAAAAGTTTTTATGAATTCAATATATTCTCTAGTTTGAATTTTCATTAATTCTGTCAT
>CAZFXF010000030.1:5223-6900 GCA_964522965.1 uncultured Candidatus Saccharibacteria bacterium | reverse complement strand
GGAGCAACTGCATATAGGAATATTCTTGATGCTGTTATTGCTGTAAACATACTTACAATAACACCAATAAAGAATACTAGAGCGAAACCTTTTATTATTGAAGAACTACCAGTGTAATAAAGTATAAGTCCTGTAATAATACTTGAAATATTTGAATCTCTTATAGATAGCCATGCTCTAGCAAAACCTTCATGCATTGAATCTGATATTCCCCTTCCTCTCTTTAGTTCCTCTTTCATTCTTTCAAATATTAGAATGTTTGCATCTACTGCCATACCTATAGATAGAATAAATCCTGCTATTCCTGCTGCTGTTAGTGTTACAGGTATTAGTTTGAAAAGTGCCAACATCAAAGCTGTATAAACTCCTAAAGAAATAACTGCTATAAAACCAGGTAGTCTATACCATACAACAAGGAATATACCGATTATTATAAGTGACCAAGCTCCTGCTCTAACTCCACCTTTTAATGCATCATTACCTAGTGATGATCCAACAGTTTGTGTAGAAACTAATTCTATAGGAACTGGCAGTGCACCGTAGTTTAAATTTCTAACAAGTAGTTTTGCTTCTTCAAGTTTAAAGGTACCTGAAATTTGTGCTTTACCATCTTTTATTTCTTCTCTAACTACTGGTAAAGAAATTTGTTTTCCATCCAAGAAAATACCTACGATATTACCAATATTTTCTTTAGTGATTTTTGCAAAAAGAGCCTTTCCTTCTGGGTTAAAAGTTAAAGAAACAATTGGCTCATTTGTATTTTGATTGAATACTAACTGAGCTTTTTCAAGCATTCTTCCTGTTAGACCGGTATCTTTAAAGTATTTATTATATTCCTTTTCTTTTTCTGATTCAGGTATTGTTAATTTGTTTAGAGATTCAATATCAGCTGTTGTTATAGTCTTGAATTCTAGAAGTGGAGTTTCACCTATACTTTTTACAGCTTTTTCTATATCTGTTACTCCAGGTAATTCAACAATTAATTTTTGTTGAGCCTCCTTTGAACCTAGTACACCAGAATTTTCAACTTGAACTATTGGTTCACTTACGCCAAAGACATTGATACGTCTTTCTATAACATCACGTAAAGTAGACATTGATGAATTAACATCTTGAGGAGAAACCTTTGATATATCAGCTTTATAAACCAAGTGTGTACCGCCATTTAGGTCTAGACCTAGTTTAAATTGTTTATTTAGTATTGCTATACTGCTATTTGTAGAATAATCGAAATAACCTATTAAACATGCTCCAATTAGTAAAAATAACGCTATAATCCTTGCCTTTAATGTTTGTTCATTCATATGTTTTGTTACCCTATTATATGAATTTTGTTCAATAAAGCAAACTAAGACAGTGTTTTATTTAATAAGACATATTATGTCATTACGCTAGACTATCGAAATAATTATAAAAATGATAATTTAATAGTATGAAAATACTTCAGGTAGTATACGGTAAAGAATGGAATGGAGCTCAAAAACATGTTTTTGATATAGTAAAATCATCCAATACAAACAATGAAAATAGCTTATTTGTCTTTTGCGAGAGTGAAATATTAAAATCCAAGTTAAATTCAGATTTTCCTAGTATTAATATCTTATTTGGTAATAATAATGAAGATATACATAGTTTTTCATTTATATATAAAATAATAAAAAAAGAAAAACCTGATGT
>CAZFXF010000030.1:2544-5123 GCA_964522965.1 uncultured Candidatus Saccharibacteria bacterium | reverse complement strand
ATATACATAGTTTTTCATTTATATATAAAATAATAAAAAAAGAAAAACCTGATGTTATACATATACATAGTAATGATTCACTTTATTTTATTTTAATAACTAAATTATTGAGAATTAACAAGATAATTCAGACAATACATGAATGGCCATACAATGAACAAGAGAATTGGACTAGAAAAATATTATACATAATTAAATTTTGGTTAACCATAATAATTACAGATAAAACAATACTTACGAATGAGAATGACTATAATCATACTTTGTATTTCCCTTTTATTAGAAACAATATTCAACTGGTGCAAAACGGTATTGAAACACCTATTTTTATGTCAGTTGAAGGTGCAAAACAGCTATTGGCTAAAAAAGTTGGTATGGATTTATCATTATTTAAAAAGAAAAAAGTATTTGGAACGATAGCGAGTCTAGATGAGAATTCAGGAATTAGTTATTTAATTGAGGCTAGTCAAATGGTGATTAGCAAACATAAAGATATAATATTTATAGTTTTTGGTGAAGGAAAAAATAAAAACAATCTGCAAGAATTGATAAATAGAAATAGTTTAGAAAAGAATTTCTATTTATTGGGTTATATTGATCATGCAAAAGAATACATAAAAGCCTTTGATTGTTTTGTACTACCAAATATAAAGCATGGTTTGCCATATTCAGTTATGGAAGCTGGGTACGCTAGTTTACCTATTATTTCTACCACAGTTGGTGGAATTCCAGACATTATAGAGGATATGAAATCAGGTATACTAATTCAACCAAAAAAAGCAAAAGAGCTTGCTTATGCAATATTCTTTACTCTAGAACATATAAAAGACGCGAAACAATATGGTAAAAATTTAAGAGAAAAAATTATAAATAAATTTCCAATACAAAGTATGATAGATAATATATACAATATTTATAATAAATAATATTTATTATGTTCCTATAAATTCATCAGATACATTATCTCTATGAACAGTTCTTCTATACTTTCTCATTCCCATTAATATTCCTAGACCAGCAAATTCAGTCAATAAATGTGTACCTCCATAACTTAGAAACGGTAAGGTTTGCCCTGTAACTGGCAACAATTGCATATTCATACCGATATTAATAAAAAAGTGAGAAATTAAGAATACTGCCACACCTGCACCATAAAGCATTTCAAAATTACTTGAACCAGTAAGGGAAATAGTTATCACCCTCCAAATTATTATTCCATATAAACTAAATAGAAATATTACACCTATAAATCCCCATTCTTCAGCAAATGCAGCAAAGATAAAGTCAGTTTGATATTCAGGCAAAAATTTTAATCTTGATTGAGTACCATAACCAACACCCTTCCCAAGTAATTCTCCAGAACCAACAGCAATAGCTGATTGATATGAGTTATAACCTGTATTATGAATATCAGTTAAAGGATGAATAAAATTTAATATTCTCTCTTTTTGATATTCTTTGAAACCAAAGAACCATAATAGACAGAAAGCTATCACGCCACTTAAAAATATTGCCAATAAATGCTTTTTTGAAATACCTGATACGAGTATCATACCAAACCATATTAAGAAAATTATTATTGCTGAACCAAAGTCAGGCTGAACTAGTATTAAACCAAATAATACAAAAGCATAAAATCCTGATACAAATATATGTTTTATATTTGCAATTTCCATATGCCTCTTTGAAAAATATTTTGCTAAAAGAATTATTAAAACGAGCTTTGATGGATCGGCAGGTTGAAAAGATAAAGAACCTAGTCTAAACCAGCTTAATGCCCCGTGCGATACTTTACCGAGTACAAAAAGTGATAATAGAAATGCGCATGATATACCAAAAAGTATAATAGTTATTTTGCTACTCTTAAGAAATCTAAAATCAAAAAAACTTAATACAAAAAATAAAATAATAGATACCCCAATCCATATTAATTGTCTTTCAAAAAAGTGACTATCACCTGTGAAAGAATTCATAACCAAAAGACCTGCACCCAAAAGAGGTATAGTTGAAAAAAACATAACCCAGTCTATATTTGAACTAAGTTTATTTTCTCCTAAACTATAACCACCAAATGATTTAGAAATTAAACTAGATAATACGTTCTTTATTTTATCCATTATCTCTTATTGATTCTATAAAAGGTAAAACTTCTATTGAAGTTACTTGACCTGATCTATTGAAAGGCCAAGTAAACACTGCATTTTCTCTACCTTTAGGTTTTATTTCATCAACTTCCGTTCTTGAAAAACCTATTACATTTTGATTTATATCATACAATACAACATATAGCACTATATTCTGGTATGGTGTTAATCCTCTATTTTCTAAAACAATATTAGCGCTTGAACTATCGTCTGTTTCTGTATAATCTTTTTTCAAAATTGTTAAATTATCAAGTTTATCTTGTGATTTAAACCAAATTGGTGACTTTAAAAATTCAAAAGTTGCTTTAATTGGTACTCTTTCTTTTGTATCAATATTTGTTTCAAAAGCCAAAACATTTCTATGTGGTGGTATATTCAAGTATCCAATTCTATCTGCAATAAGTAGACCTGAAGCATCATAAAATGACATTTTAT
>CAZFXF010000030.1:0-2444 GCA_964522965.1 uncultured Candidatus Saccharibacteria bacterium | reverse complement strand
TATCCAATTCTATCTGCAATAAGTAGACCTGAAGCATCATAAAATGACATTTTATATGGGATATTATTTGCAGCACCATATATATTATTATTTTCAATATAACTCGATGCATTGTATAAACCTTTAGCAATTCTTTCGAACTTGGTACCACCCCATAAAATCTTTGGGGTTAAAAAGGCACTTTGGCAAAGTTTCAAACAAGAACCTCCGCAATCTATACCATTTTCATTTCCATTCATCTTACCATCTGAACAAGTTGGAGCTTTGTATAGAATTAAAAATAGAGGAATAGCAACTAGTACTAATATACCAAGTATAACTATCAGACCGTATATAGTTTTTCTTTTAGTTGACCAAGAAGCCATTTATTTTATTTTTACTATTTTACTGTTTTGTTTTGAGAATTTATATACATTTTTCCATTATCCATCATATAAGCTCCATTTCTATATTGCCCCTTATCCATAACTCTCATATGACCACTTTTACTTTCTAGAATATAATCTTGTCTTGTCTTACTTTGAGTAAATAAAGTTAATAAGAATACAAATATTCCTAATACAATTGGTATTATTATTCCAGCAATACTTAACCCAATAAACCAATATCTAACAGTTTTCTTTTCTTCTTCACTATTTACTGTACTATTATTCTTTAAATATTTGTATATTTGATATGTATATAGTGTAGTAACTGGAGTTATTAAACAAGAAACTATCATTTTAACTATGATGCTATATACAATACTGAAGACATATTCATTTTGACCATCTCTTAATAAATAAATAAAATCAGTACCACCAGTCATCATTGTATATATTCCGATATAAGCAAAAAATACAAAAGCCATAAATGATAGGGATATAACACTTAACAATATAACTCTTCCAAAAACCGCCCACCAATTTCCTCTTATATAGTTAAAACTGGCTACAAGAGCGTCATATCCTCTTTTATCTTCAAGAATCAAGGTATACATTACAAAAGCGAGATACACTGAAACTGCTATTATTGGAATAAAAAATAGTGATACTGAAGCAATAAATACTAGTCCTGTTATTAGAATTACAAACAAAATTGACCCAAATCTCTTAAAGGCACCTTTATATAAATTATCTAAATGTATTTTTTTTCCTGAATTTACATCATTTGCTGCTTGTACAATAATTGCACTATTAACTATTGCTGAAACTCTTGAGACTAGAACAAATAATAATCCAAGTATAGCCATTACAATAAATAATATTAGACTATTTGGTTCAAAAGAAAATAGATCTGGAATTATTAAAAATATAAAAGCAATCATTCCTAATAAAACAAAATCATTTGCATTCTTTACGTATAACTTTAAAGAATTACTTATTAAATCCAAAAAGCCAGGCATTTTATTTTTTTCCATTTTATTTAGTTAATTTATTTAATTGATCTATTACGATCTATATACATAAATTATAACACACAATACCAACAGAGAGGCTATTGGTTGTGAATATTGTTTTAATTAAACACTCTATACTGGCGACTAGCTACTTTTGCCCTAAAGGACTATCATCGCCGCAACTACGTTTCACTTCCGTGTTCGGAATGGGAACGGGTGTTTCCATAGCGCCGAATCACCAGAATATAATGTTCAATTTTATTTGAAGACTCAAATGTGGACTGGTGTAATAAATATCACCAGTTTAAACTTGGAGCTAAAGGTAGGATTTGAACCTACGACCGACACCGTGTCAGAGTGTTGCTCTACCAAGCTGAGCTACTTTAGCTAACCAAGTTTAAAATTTGTGAAAGTGGCGTTGTGTTTTGGATTTGAACCAAATTCTTCCATTTTCCAGTTTTGGACACCGGTATGGCGTTCGACCATTAAACTTAACACACCGCTAAAACCTCCACATTTGAATCTTCAAAAAATCAGTTAATAAGGTAAGTAAACAAATAATTGTGGCCCTCAAATTCCCTAATGAGATCGACGGATTAGTACTTCTCGGCTGAACACATTACTGTGCTTACACCTAAAGCCTATCAACGTAATCATCTCTTACGGGTCTCAAACGATTCCTAATCTTGGGGTCGGCTTCATTCTTAGATGCTTTCAGAATTTATCCGTTCCCGACATAGCTACACTGCGTTGCCCTTGGCAGGACAGCAGTCAGACCAGAGGTCAGTTCAACTCGGTCCTCTCGTACTAGAGTCAAATCCCCTCAAGAATCAACGCCTGCAGTAGATAGGAGACCAACCTGTCTCACGCTTGTTATCATAGATTACTCTATGCAATGGACTATAGCTTATTCCTTTCATTTTCATGAATTTGGAACGTCGATGTTTAGTCTCTACGGGTGTTTTGATTTTATTCCAAACTTCCCTCGGTATGATCCCTTTTTCATGGACTTCCACCGATACTAATCGACTTGATCTTATTATATTACTATAACAGACCGCCGTGT
>CAZFXF010000029.1:3113-6951 GCA_964522965.1 uncultured Candidatus Saccharibacteria bacterium | reverse complement strand
ATCGGTCACAGGTCTCGGCTTGCTAGCCTCGCCCGCGACCCCGCCTCCTTCGCCTTCGCTCAGTCCGGCTTTCGATTCCAACTATATTCAATTAATTTTTGGTGCCCGGGGTGGGAATCGAACCCACACGAGTTTTGCTCACAACATTTTAAGTGTTGCGTGTATACCAGTTTCACCACCCGGGCATTACATACCTTCACTAGTATGCTATCATATAAATATTATAGTTGTAAATTTATATATATTATGTCTGATTCACAAATCGAACAATTGAAAAGAGACTTACAAATGCATCAAAATGAATTACGTAATGCAGAGTCAAGAATTAAGGATAAAGAAAGAGAGGTTGCACATCTTAAACAAGAATTATTGAGACATGAGACCGAGCTTACGACTCTACATGGTAGTATATCAAGCGCTAAAACAAAGATAGATAGAACAAATGATGCAATACGTGCACGTGAAGCTGCTGTTAAAGCTCAAGAACAAGCAAAAAAAGCTGAAGCAAAACACTAGTAAATAAGTGAGGCGTAGACCGGGATCGAACCGGTGCATAACAGTTTTGCAGACTGTCGCGTTGACCAACTTCGCCACTACGCCATATAGGTATTCTAACTATTTCTACTCAATTCGTCTATTTTTTGTCTATTCTTCTCACCCTTATCTATTTCGAAATCAAAAAAGGGAATAGCACGCATTCTAACTTTATCTTTAAAATACTCTCTAAAATCAGCCCTCATTCTCTTTGCAAAATCTAAAGCTGGCTTTTCTTTTTCAATAGGAAGTACCGTAAAGAATATCTTTGCTGTTTTTCCTCTATCAGAAAGACTAACATCAGTGATTGTAATCATTGATAGACGATTTGATTCACGTGACATAAATTCGGCAGATACCTCTTTTATTGCTTGTTTTAATTTTTGATCTCTAATATCACTCATATTATTATTTTTCTACAACTTTAAAACCTTGAATTCTATCACCTAAAGCTATTTCTATCTTTGATTCGACTAGTGTACCAAATTCATGTCCTGTAGCCACTTCACTTGTTTTAAGTTTTTTCTCTTGTAATTCTCTTATCTTTCCACGTCCTATTTCTACTTCTCTACGAATGATTTTAACTTCTGATCCTATTAATATACTTCCTTCTTGTACCTTTGCTCCAAGTATTTGTTTATCTTTTACTTTACTAAATAATGCTAAAACCTTTGCTGTACCCGTTGCTTCTTCTACATACTGTTTTGGAACATTTTCTAATACAGTATTTTTTATAAATTCAATAAGATTATATATTATATCGAAAGAATGAACCTTTATATTTGATCTCTCTATTATTCCACTTGCTTTACTATCTGGTTTTGCATTGAAACTTAATATAATTATCCTTGGATCGCCCAAGGCTGTTTTTACATCATTTTCATTTATATTACCTATTCCTTCAGAAACGATTTTAATTTTTACTTTATCATTCTTTATTTTTGCAATTTCATTTCTAACTGCTTCAAGACTTCCTGTTGCATCAGCTTTTATTATGAATGGTACATAAATAATATTTTCATCTTTTCTTTCTGGAATATTTTTCTTATTTATTTTTTCATTATTTATGCTTTCTATTACAAATAATTCCGCTTCTTTTTTTGTTTCAAAACTTTGAAATTTACTTCCTACAAGTGGTACAGAATCAAAACCAATTACTTTTACTGGGCTTGAGAAATGAGCCTCCTTTATAGCCTTACCTCTATAATCTTCAAATATTCTAACTGGTGAAATTGATTTTCCAGATACAACATACATTCCTGATTTTAGACTACCATCTTGTATTAATAGGGTAGCACTAATGCCTTTTTTATTATCAAGTGCTGCTTCAATAACTATTCCAGAAGCAAGTTTTTCTGTATCAGATTTTTTATCATCAAGATCAGATATAAGCATAATCATATCTAGTAGTTCTGGAATTCCTTTTCCAGTTAGTGCAGATATTGGAACTACTGGTACACTTCCACCATAACCTTCTACATATATTTCATTTTCTGCTAGTGACTGTTTTGTTCTTTCTATATTTGCATCTGGCTTATCAATTTTATTTATAGCAACGATATATGGAATTTCCTCTTTTAAAATTGCTTTTAGAGCTTCTATTGTTTGTGTCTTTACTCCATCCTCAGCTGAAACTACAAGTATAGCTATATCGGCAGATTTTGCTCCACGTTCACGAATTCCAGAAAAGGCTTCATGTCCTGGTGTGTCAAGAAAAGTTATTTTAGATTTTTCTCCATTATCAAGTGTTCTCTCTACTTCATAAGCACCAAGGTGTTGAGTAATACCTCCAGCTTCACCAGAAACAACATTTGCTTTTCTAATATAATCAAGAAGCGTAGATTTTCCATGGTCAACGTGACCTAGAACTACTACTACGGGTGGTTTTTTTATTAGATTTTGATTTGGAGATTTTGCCATATTTTAGTTTCGAATTTAGCCTTGACAATGTATCAAAAAAATAGGGATTTGGCTAGGGGGCGCATTTCTGGTATCCTTTTTATAATAGTTTATATATATGTTTAATTTAATTAATAAAATACTAAATAATAAGAAAAACAAGGCTATTTACCTTGATTATGCCTCTTTAACCCCTATAGATAAGGGTGTTATTGGTATTATGGAAAAATATAGTAGTGAAATATATGCAAACCCATCTTCATTATATGGTTATGGCTTAAATGCTAAAAATGAAATAGAAAAAGCAAAACAAAGCATAGCTAAGGATATAAAAGCACATAGCGATGAAATAATATTTACATCTTCAGGTACTGAAGCAAATAATATTGCAATACTTGGAAGTATAAAAGCTTTGGGCGAAGATATAAAAGGTAAAAATATTTTAATATCTAGTATTGAACATTCATCTGTAATAGAAATAGCTTTATCACTTAAACAATATGGAATTGAAGTTAATATTATTCCTGTAGATCAAAATGGAATTGTTGATATCGATTTTATAAAAGAAAAGATTGATAAAAATACTATTTTAGTTTCTGTAATGATGATAAATAATGAAATTGGTAGCATACAACCCATAAATGAAATAGCTAAAATAATTAGACATAAAAGAAAAGAGAATAATACTTTTTATCCATATTTTCATACCGACGCTTGCCAAGCTCCTTTATATAAAGAAATAAATATGGAAAAACTAGGTGTAGATATGCTCACACTGGATGGACATAAAATATATGGTCCGAGAGGTATAGGTATGTTGTATAAAAGGAGGGGAATAGAGATTAGTCCAATAATGTATGGTGGTAATCAAGAGCAAGGTTTGAGACCTGGTACTGAAAACTTACCTGGAATATGTGGTTTTTCTTTTGCTTTAAATAAAGGAATAAATAATAGGGGAGTAGTGTTTGAAAAAATAAATGAAATTAAAAATTATTTTATACAAGGTTTAAATAAAATAAATAAAGAACAAGGAATTGAAATAAAGATTAATGGTGATACAAAACTTTGTTCACCTCATATTTTAAGTATATTAATTCCAAATATCGATAATGAAATGTTTGTTTTTAGACTAGATTCAAAAGGAATAATGTGTTCAACAAAGAGTGCTTGTTTAAGAGATGAAAATGAATCTTACGTTATGAAAGCTATTGGAGTAAAAGATACAAATAGTGTAATTAGATTTTCTTTTGGTAATACTACTAAAAAAAGTGATATTGATTTTGTTTTGAAGTGTATAAAAGATATTTTATTGAAGTTTTATAAATAAAGAAAAGCCCCCGGTAAACCGAGGGCTTTGTGAAAACGATGACTAGCGTCTTGAGAAGAACACCAAATAATCGTTTTT
>CAZFXF010000029.1:0-3013 GCA_964522965.1 uncultured Candidatus Saccharibacteria bacterium | reverse complement strand
CTGAAGATTGCGACAAGTATCAAAGTAATGCACATTAGTGCATAACCAACACATGAATGTGTTGGTGATATTTTATCATCTACAGCATGTTTGTATGAGTATGAGATTTTTTGCTCATACACCATCCTCGGGAATTTCCCGAAGAACAATGACAAGACAACCATTTTGAACCACTCAACGAAGTGGTTCCATTTTTTAATTACAACGTTCATTTTTCCTTTACTTTCGAAGAAGAGGAGGGCTATCCTCATAGGTGCACGAATTCAAGTATTTTCATACATGCCGATTGGCTACGGATGCAACTATTTTCTTCGGATTGTAAAAACAATCTGTTTCGGACATTACCACAAATATGTAAATAAATCAAGGGGTATATTTTGACATTAGACCCATTTTTCATTATTATATGCATACATATGCCACCGCTAAATAACTTCACAACTAAAGCAAAAGAAGCACTAAGACGTTCTCATGAGCTAGCTATAGAACGTGGACAAAACCATGTAAATCCAACACATTTACTATGTGCTCTTATACTTCAAGAAGAAAGCATGGTTGCAAGCATACTAGATAAACTAGAGATAGATACAATGCTTCTTACTGATGTCATCCTGGAAGGTATAGAGGCACCTGAATCTGGAAGAGTACTTGCTCCTTCATATCAAATATATTTAACACCAGAACTTGCAAGTATAATAGAAAATGCTGGACGTATAGCTCAAGGAATGGGTGATGAATTTATATCCACCGAGCATCTTTTTGTTGCTTGTTTTGATTCTCAAAGCCAAGCAAAGGATATTCTTTTGAAATTTAAAATTGATAGAGCTCAAGTAATGAATATTATAGAAGAGCTAAAGGTTAATGATGTAAAGGAAGATGATAAGCCAAAAAAGATGAGAAATCTTTCAAAATACGCTCGTAGCCTTACAAAACTCGCAAAAGAAAATAAACTAGATCCAGTTATAGGTCGTGATAGTGAAATTCTTCGTGTTATACAAATTCTTTCAAGAAGAACAAAAAATAATCCTATACTAATAGGTGAAGCTGGTGTAGGTAAAACTGCTATTGCTGAAGGTCTTGCTTTACGTATGGCTCAAGGTGATGTTCCAGAATCACTAAAGGATAAAGAACTAGTATCACTTGATCTAGGTTCTCTTATTGCAGGTACAAAGTATCGTGGAGAATTCGAAGAGAGATTGAAAAATATTTTAAAAGAAATAGAAAAAGCTGACGGTAAAATAATATTATTCATAGATGAAATACACACTATAGTTGGAGCAGGAGCTTCTGAAGGAAGCATGGATGCTTCAAATATGTTAAAGCCTGCTTTGGCTCGTGGAGAACTACGTGCTATTGGTGCAACAACTCTTAGAGAATATCAAAAGCATATAGAAAAAGATCCTGCTTTAACACGCCGTTTTCAACCAGTTTATGTAAATGAACCAAGTATAGAAGATGCTATAGCAATACTACGTGGTCTAAAAGAAAAGTATGAACTTTATCATGGAGTTCGTATTACTGATGATGCAATTGTTGCTGCTGTTAATCTTTCAAGTAGATATATAAGTGATAGATTCTTGCCTGATAAAACTGTAGATCTAATAGATGAAGCCGCTTCCGCTTTAAAAATTTCCCTTGAAAACATGCCTCCACAACTTGAAGAAACACGTAGAAAGATTATGCGTCTAGAAATAGAACGTGAAGCTCTAAAGAAAGAAACAGATAAAAATGCAAAAATAAGAATGGCTAAAGTTGAAAAAGACATAGCTGATCTTAAAGAAAGCACTTCTGAACTAGAATTGAAATGGTCAAATGAAAAAGAAACAATTACAGATATAAAAAGAATTAAAAAAGAATTAGAAACACTTAGACTTGAAGCAGAAAGTGCAGAGGCTCGCGCTGATCTTACAAAAGCGGCGGAAATTCGTTATGGCAAACTTCCTACACTAGAAAAAGAACTTGAAACAAAGAATAAGAGACTAAAGAAACTCCAATCATCAAGAAGAATACTAAAAGAGGAAATAACAGAACAAGATATTGCTGATGTAGTTTCTCGTTGGACAGGAATACCTGTAAATAGAATGATGGAAGAAGAAATGAAAAAACTTACTCGTATGGAAGATGAAATAAAGAAAAGAGTAGTTGGACAAGATGAAGCTGTAAAGAAAATATCAGATACAATAAGAAGAGCGAGGGCAGGTATTGCAGATCCAAATCGTCCAATAGGTTCTTTTATTTTCCTTGGTCCAACTGGAGTAGGAAAAACAGAACTTACAAAAGCATTGGCTGAATTTATGTTCAATGATGAAAAAGCATTGATCAGAGTTGATATGTCAGAATTTATGGAAAAGCATGCAGTATCAAAACTTATAGGTTCACCTCCTGGTTATGTTGGACATGATGAAGGAGGAAATCTTACAGAAATGGTAAGACATAGACCGTATTCAGTAATATTATTTGATGAAATAGAAAAAGCTCACCCAGAAGTATTTAATATACTACTTCAGGTTCTTGATAATGGAAGATTAACAGATTCAAAAGGAAGAGTAGTTAATTTCAAAAATACAGTCATAATAATGACTTCAAATATCGGTGCTCAATATATTGAAAAGATGGAGAAAATAGGCTTTACAAGAGATAAAGAAAATATAGAAAAAGATAATTATGATGATGCAAAAGCTAGAGTAATGAATTCTCTGAAGGATTATTTCCGTCCAGAATTCCTAAATCGTCTAGACGATATAATACTATTTGATATTTTGAGTAAAGAAAATATAGAAAAGATTGTAAGTATACAAGTAGAACAAGTAGTAAAGAGACTACAAACAAAAGATATAAACATGGTTGTGTCACCAGAAGTTTATTCTTATCTTGCAAAACAAGGATATAACCCACACTACGGTGCTAGACCACTAAAGAGAATAATACAAAATAAAATATTAACACCAATAGCTTCACTTATGATTTCACAAGGAATAGCAAAAGGTGGGGTAATAAATGTTGGAATTAAAAA
>CAZFXF010000028.1:0-6989 GCA_964522965.1 uncultured Candidatus Saccharibacteria bacterium | reverse complement strand
GATATAGCAATTTCTATTATTAAATTACCTATATTTACACCTTTTTGAGCTACTTGATCTATATTTGTTATATTTCCAACTCTATTTGAGACTTGTTGAATTTCATTATTTGAGAAATTAACAGTACCTTGAGCATTAGCAATACTTGGAGAAACAAAAGAAACTATATTAAAAAATAGTATTAGTAAAATTGAGAACGAAAACAATATGGTGATAACTCGTTTCATTTACATTAAAACTTACTATATAATTATATATCATGTTCTCTAATCCACAAAATAATATAAATACACTTGGAGTTGATAATGGTATGAAAGTAGCTGATCTAGGTTCTGGATCAGGTTTTTATTCTATTGAATGTGCAAAATTAGTAGGCAATAGAGGTAGAGTATATTCAATAGATGTTCAACAAGACTTACTAGATAAGATAAAGAATAGCGCTAGTTTACTAGGTCTTCATAATGTAGAAATTGTTTGGGGAAATATAGAAAAAATAGGTGGCACAAAGTTGCGTGAAGCTGTAGTCGATAGGGCTATACTTTCAAATACCTTATTTCAAATAGAAGAGAAGGATAGGGATAATTTAGTTTTAGAGATAAAGCGAATATTAAGACCTGGGGGTAAAATATTAGTAGTTGATTGGGATGATAGTGATCTCGGTCCACAAGTTAAGGTTAAAATAGATAAAGCACAAGGTCTTTTTGAAAAAGCCGGTTTTATAACTGAAAAAAGATTCGATGCAGGTGATCATCATTATGGTTTAATCTTTAAAAGACAATGAAAACTAGCAAATTTCAAATTATTTTTATTTCAATATTCGTAGTTTTTATAGTTATTGGTGTAGTTTTATTCGCAACATATAAAGGAAATACGGATCAAGTGCAATTACCACCAATTGTTGTTTGGGGTACATTTCCTGAAGATATATTTAATGGTTATATTCAACAAATAAACAATACAAGAAACGCTCCTTTAACTGTTAACTATGTAAAAAAGACAGAGAATAATTTTGATAAAGACTTTATCGAAACACTAGCAAGAGGTGAGGGTCCTGATGTAATACTAATACCTCAAGATATGATATTAAGACATTCAGATAAAGTTGTGCCTATACCATATAGTCTTTTGCCTGAGAGAAATTTTAGAGATACATATATAGAACAAGGTGAATCATATTTAACTCCAGGAGGTATTTCAGGTTTACCATTTATCGTTGATCCTATTGTAATGTATTGGAATAGAGATTTATATACAAATGCAGGAATAGCTAGTTATCCAAAGACTTGGGAGGATTTTCCAAATTTAATTAATAAATTAAATATAAAAGATGTAAATTCAAATATAAGAAGAAGTGCAATAGCAATGGGTGATTTTACAAATATTACTAATGCTAGAGAGATACTCAGCTCTCTATTTTTCCAAGCAGGAAATCCAATAACAAAGTATACAAACAATGGTGTTCAAAGTACTCTGAATCTTGCAGAGGGTCAAACTGGAGCTACTCAAGCATTATTATTCTTTGTTCAATTCGTTAATCCACAAAGCAAGTACTATTCTTGGAACAGATCACTGAGTCAATCAAGAACAATGTTTTTATCAGGAAATTTAGCTAGTTATTTTGGTTTCGCTAGTGAGTTGAAGGATATAAGAAATAAAAATCCAAATCTAAACTTCGATGTAGCTCCTTTTCCTCAGATAAAGGATACGAAGAATCGCGTAACATATGGAAGAATGTATGGTTTTTCTATTGTAAGAAGTACAAAGAATCAAGTCGGTTCATTCAATACAATTTCAGAGCTCATACAACCGAATAATCTGAATAACTTGGTAAGTATGACATATCTTCCACCTGTAAGAAGAGATCTAATAGGTGCAGGAACAAATGATCCTTATTTATCTATATTTTATGATTCAGCTTTAATATCAAAAGGCTGGCTTGATCCAAGTAGAAATGAAACTACAAAAATACTTTCAAACATGGTAGATGGAGTTACAAGTGGAAAAGTAAATTCATTTGAAGGAATTAGAGAAGCTAGTGATTCTATCGATTTATTAATTAGACAAATAAAATAAATGAAAAAAATAATAATTACATTTAGCTTATTTACAATCGTATTTATATTATCTGTAATTACTATACCTAATATTAAAACAGTAAATGCTCAAACTCCACCTTCAAATTCAACAGGTACTGGGAATAATTCCAGTCCAAATGTAGATAGTACATTTGGTTATGGTCTTGTTAGATGTGATGGGGTCGTTAATCCAAAGGAGCCAAATAGAAATGTAACTTGTTCACTAGCTTCATTTATTAATACAGTAAATTATTTAATATATAGAGCAATAGCATTCTCAATACCCTTAGCAACTGTACTTATGGTTTATGGAGGTTTTCTATATATGACAGGAGAACAAGATAAGATTAAAACTGCAAAGAATATCTTTTTAAATGTATGTATTGGGTTTATAATAATGGTAACAGCTTGGTTTGTAGTCACAACTGTAGTTGATTGGGTAGTCGATGAAAGAACAGGTGCAACAAGCTTAATTAAATAAAATTATGAAATTCAAAAAAACATCAAAGGTCATATTATTTACAGTATTATTTAGTTTTATATTTTCTGGTGTATATAGTTTAGCTTTTGCTCAACCATCAACTGGAACAGGAAATACTGATAACAATTCTACAGGTACAGGGAATAGTGGAGCTCCTGTACAGCCAATTCCTAAATTAGTAAATCCACTGAAGCTCAAGTTTGGCGGTAGTATTGAAAATTTAGTATTTCAACTAGTAGATATAGCAATATTTGCAGGAACCGTTGTTGCAGTATTTGTATTATTATTTATCGGTTTCAAATTTGTCATGGCTCAAGGTGATCCAGGAGCAATAAAGGATGCAAAAGCATGGCTTCTTTATGCAATAATAGGTATAGCAATACTCATAAGCTCAAAAGCAGTAGTAGAAATAATGAAAAATACACTTATTTCAGCAGGGATAGTTGAAAGAAGTTTATTTAATAGATAAAAATATGAAAAATATAAAAAAAATTATTTTAGTGCTAAGTTTAGTCTTATTACCAATATTTAGTTATGCACAAAATCTTGTTGCAGCTACAAATGTAACAGAAACAAGAACTCTCAGAAACTTGGCAGATCTATTTGTAAGCTATTTAAATATAGGTATTGAATTGATCATAGCTTTAGCAGTAGTTACATTTATCTGGAATGTATATTTATACTTCTTTACAGAAAAAGATAGAGCTGAAGCAGGTAAGTATGTAGCGTATAGTGTTATCGGTTTCTTTGTAATACTTTCTCTATGGGGTTTGGTTGCTCTACTTAGAAATACTATTAACTTACCAAATCAAAGACCTAGTTTTCCATTCGGTGGTAGTACAAATTCAGGAGGTGGAAATAATGGTGGTGGAGGTTTTCTTCCTGATGCAAACTAGTTTTTCCACAATAGACTATAAACTTGTCTATTTATAGTGGTATAATTTAACCATTGGTTGTTTAATTATTATTAAATAAAAATTATGAAGAAATTAATTGTTTCAGTTCTAACTTTTTTACCAGCTGTTTCTTTTGCACAAACTCTTACAAATATCGATGATGTTGCATCAAAAGCTACAAGAATAGGTAATCTAGTTATTGAGATTGCAATATCTCTAGCAGTTATTTGGATTATTATAAATGTTATAAAGTATCTTATAGCAGGTGGAGATGAAGATAGAGCAGCAGGAGGAAAAGCTATACTTTACGGTGTTATAGGTTTGTTTGTTATATTATCAATTTGGGGTCTAGTAGCAATACTTACAAATTCATTTAGAACAAATAACTTCAGACCTACAAATGAGATAAATACTAATGTTCATATTCCATCTCTTCCACCAACAAATTAAATAAATTTGTGACAGTATACGCTCAAACATTTCAAAAAGTAGCAAATAATCCCGCAGCATCATCAATTATCAATAAAATATTTGATGTAATAGTTATACCTGCAGTTGAAATTTTATTCTTAGTTGCATTATTTGTATTTGTCTTGGGTATTTTCAAGCTTATATCAAATGCTGGAGATCCTAGTGCAAGACAAGAGGGAGTACAGACAATAATATGGAGTGTTGTTGGAATGTTTATCATGGTATCTGTCTATGGAATAATTAGATTCATTGCTTTCACACTAGGTTTAAACGATCCATTTCTCTAGTTTAAACAAATACATAGAACAAAGGGCGGACTTGTGGTCCGCCCTTTCGTTAGGTTGATTATAGTGAACCTATCGCACTTGTTTCCTTACAAGGAAACTCACGTCCTTGGGTGACATCACCCAGACGTTTGTGACCCCATTGCCCCAATTGATCTTTCGACCATTTGGGTGCATGGTTAGTGAGTTGGTGAAGTTACCAACTTGAACTACTCTTGCAAACCAAGTGATATTATCGCCCGAAGGTTTAATGTCAAATGGTCCACCGAAGGGATCGATCTCGATCCCGTACCACTTCCCAGCCGAAGCCAGGAAGTTGGTGGTGGAGGAGGTGGGGGAGTGTTCCGTTACTCCTTCTTCCTTTTCCTCTTTACCTGATGAGGAAAAGCGGAATATTAGGTATATTCCGAGACCGATTATAAGAGCTGAGACTGCAAAGGATTTGGCTTTCATGCTACACCGCCTCCTTTCTTACTACCTTTCCCACTCGTATCAGCATCAACGACCGTCACTCCACCACTATTTCTGATGATCTGGAGTCGACCGTCGTTGAGTGTTGTTTCCTCGATAAGCTGAGCTCGAACCTTGGCAAAGAGCTCAACGAAGGACATACCAGTTATGAGTCTTATATCACCAATCGGCTTGCCATCAGTATCAAAGGTGATACCCATTGCTCTAATTCTTTCTCGAACTCTCTGATTCATGGTCTCTGCATCAGCAAGCTGTGTTGTTCGCTGAGCCTCCTCAATAGCTTTGCCATTCCTAGCGTCACGTATCGCTTGAGGAGCGACGAGTGAGATAGAGAGTTTCCGAACATCTACTCCGAGATCAGAAAGAGTTACGGTGTCTTCTGAATCGCTATTTTTAGGAATTCCTTTTTCAAGGATTTTCATTATATCCTTGGTAATTCCGTCTGGATTGGTCTCCATGTATTTGGAGTCCTTACCAGCCGCAATTACCTTAAGGGACTGAATTACTGATCCCTTAATAATATCCATCACTCCCTTTTTTTGACCTGCTTTGACGTAAGAGAGAACTTTTTCACCAGCAGTTCTTTCTTTGTCACCCTTAAGATCGACAATGAAGCCAATGGTCACCTTACCGCCGATCGTCACATCGTCTGAACAACGAATTTCCTGAGGGACATCAACTGTATCCTCAAAATTAACGACTTCGATCTCGATTACCTCCACAATGTCGAACCAGTGAAGGTTTAGAACCATCGTGAGACCTTCGCTGATTGAGGTTGTAGGGTTACCAAAGAATGTTAGAAGGAATATGTTTTTCTTCTCATCTTTCGATGTCGGGGTTTTGATCCCCGCGAGCATTGTAACTCCCGCAACGAAGGGGATGATGCCGAAGAAGAAGTGACCCCGCATAAGAGTCACCAAACCGACAATGATGAGTATTCCAGTCACGCACATTAATGTGCGACTGTATTTCTCATTCATTTTGTAGCAGAGCAATCCTGCTGCTACAAATACCACTGCAGGTAACAGTAGTATCAATGTTCTTATTTCATCCATAAATTTCCAAGTTTTCAACTCCAAGCTTCATAATCTGCACGCGCAGAAGACTAATACTTGGTAACGTGATCTATATATATTATACATGAAAATACAGTATTGTCAAGGTTGTTATGGCTATAATATCTATAAGATAAGCCGTATTTTTTAAAAAAAAAGAAAAGAGCAGTCTGACAGACTGCTCAATTTTGTTACCTAGTTGTACTAGGGTTTTTTCTTAACTGTGAATTTCACAGTCAATTCAGGACCAAGAGACTTGATCCTGACACCAGTAACCCTATCGCTACTCGTGGGTTCAACCCATATTGGGCTGTTTGTCGTGCCTACGTTGTAGGCAGCAAGGTAGTCGTGGTAGACCCTGCCACTAACCCACACTGTTGCGTGGGTATCAGTAGTAGTCTTTTCAAAGACCACATCCTCGTAAGGTCCAACTTTATGTTGGGTAACTGAACCAACTCCAGTTGAATCCAACATATTGGTTACGAGTGTTGGTGTCGACCCGGTCCACCTCATCCCCGAAAAATCAATCCTCGATCCGTCACCGAGGTTGATCTCGGAGACGTTCATGTTACCACGAACATTTACCGTCATTGAACCATTAGGCTCGGCTACTGAAATTTTGGCCTGGGGTGAAGAGTTTGTGAGGGGAGGTGCTGTTGCTGATGTTGAAATGGTGCTGGCTTTATTTGTACCGTCTCCCAATGCCAGATTCTCTGCCAGCTTTCTCCATTTCTGTATCTCTTTATCCTTTTCATCGATTAACCCCGAATACTCTGACCTGAGGTTACCGTTTATCACCCCAAGTTTTGTTATCTCACTTTCGAGACCCTTCATCTTGTTGCTGTGAACAAAATACCCAACAACAAGGATAACAACAATGAGAATTGACTCCAAGATGATTACCATCATCTTTGTATTTTTGTACCACCTCTCGGTACTTGCCGTTTCAGGCCTCAGGTTATCACCCATATTTTTTGTCGTATTTGTAGGATTGCCTGAGGTCGATGGGTTGTGGGCGGGATTTGATGTGCTCATTTTTAAATTTGTTTTAATTGTTTTCCTGTATTTACGTATACACATGTACACATATAATACAGGTGCTGTTTTCTAAATTAAATATTAGCATTGTTTTTGACATATGTCAATTTATATACACATAAATAAAACAAGTATTTTATATATAAAATACTTAATAAAACTTAAGAAAAACACTAAATGTGCCGAGGAGAGGACTTGGTCACAGGTCTCGGCTTGCT
>CAZFXF010000027.1:0-7491 GCA_964522965.1 uncultured Candidatus Saccharibacteria bacterium | reverse complement strand
GCGAGGCTAGCAAGCCGAGACCTGTGACCGATTCCTCGATCGCCCGCAGAGTTTAAAATTATTTTCATATTTAATAGATTATTTTAATATTTTTTGAAACAAAATTCTTTGCATATTGATAATATTTTGATAACATGAAATAGAATACAGTTCACAAAGAGACATTACAGAACACAGGAGGAAAAATGAGAGGCGAGACAACATTTTCAGGAGATCAGAAAAAAGCTCAACGTGAAGCATTTGAGTTCATCCTTGATATTGCAATTAGGGCAAAAAGGAACCATTCTCTTTTTGATGCCGCTAGAATTCTATTTGATAGAATTAAGAGTAATAGTAATTCTGATTTTGGTAGTTTATTATGTTCGAGTCAACAGATATTTGTTTTGTTATACTCGACCACAGCGCGCTATACCGATTGTCACAAATCAGATCAAGTAATATGTTGTTGGAGTACAGTAATATCTTTTGAATCTGAATCAAAATTAGCTGGTACCATAACCTGGTATTCAACAAAACAATCAGGAGCATTTGTTAGGATTGTTTTTGGAGCAAGAACAACATTTGCAATTTACGATACTGGGTATATTACGGATGAATTTGGTCAGATAACTGAACGAGGACAATCACCACTACTTGGTTTACCAAGAAAAGGTGATAGTGCTTCTGATATGGACCAAGCAAGTTTTCTATCCTATGCTTTAAGTGTCAGTCAAGATCCAAAATGGCAAGGATAATAATCTTGCCGAAAATTCAACAACCACCGCTGAAATAGCGGTGTTGCTTTATATATAAAAACATAGCCGTGACTTGCGTCACGGCTTGTGTGTGAATGGTGCTACATAACTCCCCATTCTTTAAGCTTGTTTCTGATGATTTCAGCAACAGCGTCCTGGGTGTCAGGGTGGCAGTGGGGGTAGTGGCCACCGCTAACAATCTCCGTACGTACATTGTGATACGCACGAATCTTGTTTCTAGCGACCCTGCCAATTGTCTCATCATCGTTTGACTGAATGATGAGTGACTTGCAACTAAGGTTACAAAGCCTCGGAACCTTAAACCCAAATGGTCCACCGAGTTGGGCTGACACCCAAGGTGAATCCGGGGTAAAAGTAACATTTGCTCCACCAGTAAGGAATTTTACATCCTTACTTACTGGAACCACATTTTTACCAGTGATCAGTGGCCATATATATTGCAACCTAAGGTTCCTTCGAAGGGAACTGAGGGGTAGTGATATACCCCTGCAAGGTGAAGGGTTAATGAAAATCACCCCACCAACTTTCGAAAAGTTATTTTCAATTGCCCCGGCCAATGCTAAACAACCAGCTGAGTGGGCTACGAAAACTGGATAGTTTCTAGAACTATCCATAAATTTTTTGATATAACCACTATAGTCGCCGATTGTTCGGCAACCATTTGGTTTTTTCAAAAAACTTGTGAAAAGGAGCAGATTGGTATTTAGTTTATCACTTACGTGACCCCAATCATACTCACTCCCGCAAAGTCCTGGTACAAAGACAATATCTCGTACCCGCTCTGTAAAAACTTTTTCACCAAATGCATTAAAGCCCATACCACTCGGGGCCTCATGGGTAATTAAATTCATTTGAAGTACTCCTCTATAAATATAACATTACAAAGTAGAGTGTGTCAAATATAAATTTTAGATTAATACTTAAGTAAGTTAAAAGGCCACGAGCATGAAGCTCGCGGCCTTAAAAAGTGTCTCTATCTACCATTTACCACCATGGGTAACCTGGATTACAGACGGAGCTGTAATAATTAACCATGTTTGAACATACGAAATGTTTATCCACGTCATATATTGTAATGATCATGGTAAATTTTTTTGCAGCAGGTGACAGAGGAGGACGATCCTGTTGACACTGAAACACCCCATAGCTTCCACCTCCTCCTTCTCGAGTAACTTGGGTGTTATTCAAAACCATTTGTTTTGTCCCGTCCGACATGGTAAACCATGCCTGAGTTTCTACGATCCTATACTGACTAATTGCCCAAGATGACGGGGTTTGATACGCCTTGAATTCTATGGAGCCATCAAATTTCCCATACTTTTGAATATGGGCCTCCGACTTATTCGGGAATAGTCCTCGATTAATGTCCCCCTCATCAGGGTACATGATATCGATCTTGTCCAGGCATATCCACGTCTGGGCCACAGAGGTGTTGCCGAACACGAATGCCATCATCACGGTGATGATGGCGAGGATGAACCGACTTGCTGTGCTTTTCATTTTTCTCCCGTTTTTTGTTGTTTTGGTTTACTGCATTACCACCATACATAGGTGGTAAATCTGATTAAATCTAAAAATACCCTAGCATATAGCTAGTATATATGTCAAGTTATGTTGTCTAATTATTTAAAAGTGAGTTTTTTATGTAATTTTCTATATCTTTCACATCCTCCGGAGAAAACCAAACTATTCTCTTATCTTTTTTAAACCAAGTCATCTGCCTTTTTGCATAATGCCATATCTCAGTCTTTAATTTTTCCTTCATATCATCAAAACTTAATTCATTTTGTAAAAACTTACTAATATATCTATATTCAAGACCAAGTTCATCCATTCTTTCATAAGAAAGTCCATTCTCATGCAATCCTTTTACTTCTTCAATCATTTCTTGTTCTATCCTTTTCTCAAGTCTATTTGCAATTCTTTCTTTTAATAAATCATTAGGTAAATTTAAACCAATAAAAATAGGTTTGTATTTTGTCTCACTACTTTTAACTTCCGGAACCTTTCCAATTTCTTTTACAATTTCTATTGCTCTTATTAACTTTCTTTTATTATTCTTATCAACTTTATTTGCAAAATCTGGATCAAGATCTAATAATATTTCATATAAAGTTTCAATATTTTTTTCATTTAGCTCTTTTCTTAGTTCCTCATTTGGTCCAACATCGGGTAGTGAAATATTGTCAATTAAATTTTGAATATAAAAACCAGTACCTCCGCATATAATAGGTAATTTTCCTTTATTTTTTATTTCTTCAATTGCTTTTTCACTATGTTTTTTAAAGTCAATTACACTAAATTTATCTTGAGGATTACATACATCTAAAAGATAATGTTTTATTCCAAACATTTCTTTTTCTGTAATTTTACCAGTACCTATATCAAGCCCTTTATATACTTGTCTAGAATCTGCAGATATTATTTCGCCATTAAAATGCAAAGCGCATTTAACCGCTAAATCACTTTTACCAACAGCTGTTGGGCCGAGTATTACTATTACTTTAGTATTTGTTTCATTCATTTTTTATAAATTTACGATAAATATTATATTTACGTTTTAAATAGGGTATGTTATTTGAATAGTATATTTTAGATAAAAGTAATAGTGAATTTTTTTTACCAAATTTAATTATATACATCGGATTTTTATATTTTTCCGTTGTTTTACTTTCGTGAACTGAACCTTTTATTCCTAAATTATTAACTATCATATTATTTAACCATTCAATATGGTCCTTACTTGCTGAAATAAATCTTACGAATAATCTATTATATACATATTTATCATTCTTGAAAGTATTATATTTATCAATATATGTAGTAATTGATCCATCACCATCTAGATGACCTCTTAGAAAATCTATAAAAAATCTTTTCGGAATTTTTATAGATTTTAAAATAAAGGTTTTATTTGGCTTTATTCCAATTTTATTTAAATATTCATATAAGTCTTTGTTACAAAACTGAACTTTGTGAGATATTTTACCACTTCCATTTTTAACGATACCTATTTTATTATTAATTTGCATGATTTTTTTAAAATCACGTATCAATTCAGTATCTTTCGATGAGAATATTATATGCCTACCGTCTGACGATAATGAACCGTCAGTTACTATTAGACCTATCGCATAGTAAAAAGAACTCAGCTTTCTAAGTTTATTGAGTTTTTCCCTTGAATGAAATAAAAAATTTAGGTGCCAGAGGTGGGACTCGAACCCACAAGAAGTTACCTTCACACGATTTTGAGTCGTGCGCGTAGACCAATTCCGCCACTCTGGCAATACTAGTACAAGTCTACTAAATTTCTACATAAAATCAAACTATTCTTCCATTATCAAAAATCAAATGATAAAATAGCCCCATGACACAATCACATTATTTTGGCGATTCTATTTTCTGGATAGAAACAGAAAAGATAAAACCAAACCCATATCAACCAAGAAGAGAATTTGAAGAGGCTAGACTACGTGATTTGGCTGATTCTATACGTATGTACGGAATACTTCAGCCTCTAGTTGTTACAAGAAAAGAAGTTGTAAAACCAGATGGAGGTATGGTTGTTGAATATGAACTTATATCTGGGGAGAGACGATTACGCGCTTCAAAAATCGCAGGTCTAGCTACAGTACCAGCACTAATAAGAAATGGTCATGAAGATGCAAAGGTAAAACTCGAACTAGCCATTATAGAAAATCTTCAAAGGGAAGATATAAATTCAGTTGAAAGAGCAAGAGCCTTCAATAGACTGATAGAAGAATTTGCAATGACACACCAACAAATAGCAACAAAGGTTGGAAAGAGTAGAGAATATGTTTCAAACACTCTTCGTATTCTTGCTTTACCTGATGAAATTTTAAATTCACTTTCAGATGGAAGAATATCAGAAGGTCATACAAGACCACTTTTAGCTTTATCAAGTAGAAAAGAAGAACAACAAACTTTGTTTAGAGAAATTATATTAAAGAAAATGAGTGTTCGTGATGCTGAAGCAATAGCTAGAAAAATTGCTACAGAAAGAGCTAGGAAAAAGACTTGGGCTTCTGATCCAGAAATAGTAGAAATGGAAAAGAAATTGAATGAATCACTCGGAACAAGAGTAAGTATAAATACCCGCGATCATGGAAATGGGGGGAGAATTACGATTGATTTCTTTAGTCCTGAAGATATAAAGGTTATACTAGAAAAATTAAGTTCTTCTGATGTTGTTGAAAGAGTAAAAGCAAATCCTGAACCAAGTATTCCTACAGTTGAAGTCGATCCAAATGAAAGACCTGTAGACGATAGACCTTTCAAAGAGGTTGTTAAAGATGAGAATGAAGAAATATATTCAATTAAAGACTTTGTAGTTTAATTTATATAACTTTTTTATTATTCTTTCTTTATTGCTTTTTTAAATCTAAATCCTCCTTTTCTAACTGGCTTCGGCTGGCTTAATATTTCTATAGCTCTTTCAAGAGTAATATCATAAGGGTTATCATCTTTCTTTAGTGATCTAAAGTCACCATCACAAACTATATATGGTCCAAACCTTCCTACATTTGCAGTTATACTTTTTTGATTATTTGGGTTTATACCAAGTATGCGTGGCAAACTCAAGTATTTTAGTGCATCACTAACTGTAACTTTTGTAATATCCATTGTTTTTGGTATAGAAGCCATACGTGGTTTTTCTATAACTGGATCAGATTTCTTTCCTCTTCCTTTTTGTTTTGGAGCTTTTTCACCTAGTTGTACATATGGTCCAAATCTTCCAATTAGTACATATATAGGTAAACCAGACTGAGGATCTATTCCTATTGGTTCATCTTTTTTTATTTCAGTACCGTCTATTGTTAAAGCACCATCACAATCAGGATAAGTAGAACATGATAAAAACTTACCACCACGTCCTAGTTTTATAACCATAGGGCTACCACATTTTGGACATTTCCATTTACTATCAGCTTCACCTAGGTTTGTGATTTTTGCTTCCTTTTCCTTTAACTTTATTTCTTTTGCTAAAGGTAAATATATTTTTTTAAGAGTTTGTACATAATCCTTTGTACCATTTGCAATATCATCAAGTGAATCTTCCATTTCTGCAGTGAAAGAGTCATTTATATAATGCATAAAGTTATTTTCAAGGAAACTAGAAACCACATCACCTGTATCAGTTGGTTTTATGCTTTTATTTTCTTTTTCAACATAACCTCTATCTTCAATAGTTTTTATTATACTTGCATAAGTAGAAGGACGACCGATTCCTCTTTTTTCAAGTTCTTTTACCAAGCCTGCTTCAGTATATCTTGGTGGTGGTTCGGTTTTTTTCTCTTCACTTTTAATATCTATTAAATCAAGTGAATCATTATTTTTAAACTTTGGTAGTTCTATATCATCACCTTTACCTTCTTCATCTGCCAATAACCACCCAGGGAAAATAGTACGGGAACCATTTGCGTGAAAATCTGGTATATCTTTCTTTTCTGTATTTGCAATTACTTTTGTTCTTAATATTTCTGCATCACTCATTTGTGAAGCGACTGTTCTTTTCCATATAAGCTCATAAAGCTTTTTTTGTTCAGGATTTATTCCAGCTGAGAAAACGCTTAAATGACTAGGTCTTATAGCTTCATGTGCTTCTTGAGCATTTTTACTTTTTGCTGCATAAGTTCTAAATGATAAATATTGTTTACCGTATTTTTTCTCTATAACACTAGCAATTTCACCAAGTGCTTGTTTTGATAAGTTCGTACTATCTGTACGCATATATGTAATATGACCAGCTTCATAAAGCTTTTGAGCAATCATCATAGTACGTGATGGAGCAAAACCAAGACGTGAGCTTGCTGTCTGTTGAAGTGTTGAAGTTATAAAAGGGGCTCGTGGTTTTCTTTTTTCTCTATTTTCTTGAGTATCAATAACTATCCATTTACTTTTTTTGCCTTTTGAGACGATGTTTTCCATTACAGTTTTATCTGTAGGTTCTTCACTACAAATTAAAGTAAGATTTTGTGAGTCTTTTGTCTTTACATCAGCTTTTATAGTCCAATACGGGTGTGATATGAAAGCGCGTATTTCGCGTTCGCGCTCCATCACTATACGTAGAGCGGGGGATTGAACACGACCAGCAGAAAGACCGTAGCGAACTTTTTTCCAAATAAGTCCTGATAAATCATAACCAACAAGTCTATCTAGAACACGACGAGCCTCTTGAGCAATGCGAAGATTTTGATCTATTTTTCTTGGGTGTTGTATAGCCTCAGTAACTGCTTCTTTTGTAATTTCATGAAATACAACTCTTTTTGGATTTTTCAACTTTGTAGATTCAGCAATATGCCAAGCAATAGCTTCTCCTTCTCTGTCGGGGTCAGTTGCAAGTATTACTTCTTCAGCTTTATTAGCCAATTCTTTTATTTCAGCAACGACTTTTTCTTTTCCGGGAGAAATTTCATAATGAGGAATAAAACCACCTTGTATATCGATAGCTTTTTTATTACTTTTTGGTAGATCTCGTATATGTCCGACTGAAGCTTTTACTGTGTACTTACCATCTAGATATTTTGAAATTGTCTTTGCTTTTGCTGGTGACTCAACTATAAGTAGTTTCATTTTATTTACACATATATATGTGCGATATATGTAAGTATTACACAGGAATGCGAAAACAGGCAAATTTATGTTATGCTCTCTATCAGACCAAAGTTCTTTGCTGTGTAGCATTTGAATGATTTGGTGCACAAAAAAAACGGTA
>CAZFXF010000026.1:0-8196 GCA_964522965.1 uncultured Candidatus Saccharibacteria bacterium | reverse complement strand
TTAAATATATACTAGTTTTAGCAGTACTATTTTTGGGAAACGCAGTTTCAGCACAAGTTACGGTTACAAGTGTGGCTGTTAGGCCAGATTTTAATCTAGATTTAAAGTTGGGTTCAAGGGGGGAAGAAGTTACCCTTCTTCAGAATTTTCTTTCCAAAATGCCAAATATATATCCAGAAGCATTAGTTACTGGCTATTATGGAAAACTGACTGAAAGTGCTGTTAAAAAGTTCCAAAAAGAAAATAATATAGAGCAAGTGGGGAAGGTTGGTCCAAAAACTCGTGCGATATTAAATTCAATGATTAATAAAACCGTAGCTCAACCAACTGTATATGAAGTACCCATGGTAAATGCACTTGAGTCTAGTAGTAGTGGGGCGACAACTGGTTATGTATTTTACACAACTAACAAACTAACAACTTCAGATCTTTGGTACGGAGTTTCTTCACCGCTAGATTCTGTAACTGCAACAAAAGTGTCAGATAGTAACAAAACTTTCTCACACTCACACAATCTATCTGGTCTAGCTACTAGTACAACTTATTATTATGTTGTCAGGGTCACAGACGATAGGGGAAACAGTGCCACAACAACTGAGAAGTCGTTCAAAACAAACCCACAATAGTAAAATATATTGAGTTTACTTTGATAAGACCACTCAAAAAATGAGTGGTTTTATCGTCTGTGGGCACATTGACAAAAACTAAATAATATGATAGGTTTTTGCGAACAAAAATATTGAGGTATAAGTAACAAAAAAAGATGAAAAATGTAGTAGTTACAACAAGTTGGGATGACGGGCATAAGCTGGATCTAAAAGTTTCTGAGCTAATGCAAAAGTATAACCTCACAGGCACTTTTTATGTGTCCCCAAAAGACAGAGAAATATCTCCTGAAGAGAGGTTAACCGACTCTGAGTTGATAGAGTTATCACAAAAGTTTGAAATTGGGGCTCACACAATGACACACCCTATTATTACAAAAGCAGATGATGTGCTGGTAAAAAAAGAAATAGTGGATTCAAAAGAATATTTAGAAAATGTTTTAAATAAAAAAATAGAAGGTTTTTGTTATCCAGGGGGATATTTTGATAAAAAACACAAGGAGTTGATTAAAAACTTAGGCTTTAGATTTGCTCGAACAGTTTCTAGGTTTTCAAAAGATATAGGAAGTGATGTTTTTGAGTTGCCGACAACGGTGCATGCTTACAGACATTGGTCAGATGCTTGGAAAATACTAAGAGAAGTTGGTTTGTATAGATTTTTGAAATCCTATTATCACTGGGATGAATTAGCGATCATTCTTTTTGATAAAACAATGAAGGAAGGTGGCGTGTACCACTTATGGGGACATTCTTGGGAAATAGATAAAAATAAGGACTGGCAAAGACTGGAAAGAGTTTTTAAATATATTTCAGGTAGAGATAATGTTGTGTACACAACAAATTCTAATTTAATTTAATATGGAAAATAGAAAGAAAATTTTATTTACTGCTCCATATTTTCCTCCATACGGTGGTGGGCTAGAGAGATATGTCTATGAAATGACTAAATTGCTTTCAGATGACTATGATGTGGTGGTTGTAACTTCAGGGGAAAGATTTGGTGAAGACACGCTTGAACATGTTGGTAATGTAAAAGTACACAGACTTGCATATAGAGTAAAACTTAGCAACACCCCCATATCTTTAAAATGGTATAAGAAAATTAAGAAAATAATTGCAACAGAGAAACCAGATTTGCTGAATGTGAATATGCCAGTGCCGGGTATGGGTGATGTTGCTATTCTTGCATCTGGTGCTCTGCCAAAAGTTATAACTTATCATTCAGGGACTATGGCTAAAAAGGGCCTAATAGCTAATCTCTGTGTTTATTTGTATGAAAATACTCTTTTAAAATATTTGCTTAGAAAGACTGATAAAATAATTTGTTCTTCAGACTATATTAGATATGGATTTTTGAATAAATATCTGGGTAAAAGTATAACTATAACTCCGGGTGTGGACGCCGATAAGTTCAAAGCTGACTTATCAAAAAAGACGGAGTACCCAAGTATTATATTTGTTGCTGGCTTGGGTAGGGGGGAACAATATAAGGGTCTTAGTACACTAATAAAATCTATATTAGAAATAAGAAAAGTTATACCGGAAATAGTATTAAATGTTGTCGGTGATGGAGATATGCGTGAGGACTATGAGGTAAAAGTTGAGCAATTACACTTGCAGGATAATATAAAGTTCTGGGGTAAGTTAAACAGTCAAAAACTGGCAGAAAAATATCAAAAGAATCATATGCTAGTGTCTGCCTCTACAAACGAAAGTTTCAGTATGGTGATTCTAGAAGCTATGTCATCTTCACTGCCTGTGATCGCTTTTGATGTGGGTAGTACTGCTCAAATGATTGAAAACGGTAAAAATGGGTTTCTGCTTTCATGTACAAAAAAGAATGATATGACAAATAAAATAATGGAGCTAATACATAATAAGGAGTTGGCTTATACATTTGGCAAGCTTGGACGTGAAAAGGTTGAAGATAAATTTACTTGGAAGGTAAAATTAAACGAATACAGAGAAGTTATTAATGATGTGTTAAAAAATAAAAGCAATGTTTAGAAAGGTTACAAAAATCGTAAAAGAAATTGAATATAATCAAAAGAGTATTTTGATTTTCTTTGTTATATATCTACTAATATCATCATTTATTTTAGTCACAGATTTTAGTTATTTAGTCAAAACTCCAATTGCAATTTTTAATTTCGTAATTGTATTGGGAGGTTTAATTTCTTATAACATAGGTATAAAAAAGGGAAATGATAAAATAGGCTATTTTTTGGTGTCTGTAGGTTTTGGAATAACGGGTCTGATACTATGGGGCTTATTCATAAACACTGTGTTGCCTTTTGGTGGAATTATTAAACCTTTTTCATCTATACCACTAGTGTCGTCGCTTTTTGCCCTTACTGCATTACTACTAGTTAAGCCATTTAGAGTGGTAAATAGCACAGTATATAAAGTAAATTTTGAGATTGATAAAACCTTATTTTTATACTTAGCTCCTTTTTTAATATTGGTAGTCGCGTTGTTGGGTACAGGGTCTTTGAATATAACGGGTTCAAATTTTATTCTGTTATTTTTGTATCCACTAATTGTTTTTTACTTCGTCTACTTATTTAATAGGAAGAATAATACAAAAGATTCAGTATATTTCTTGACTATATATATGAGTTCTCTGGCATTGCTTTTTACTTATTCTCTCAGAGGACATAACATTTTAGGTTGGGATATAAATGAAGAGTTTCAAGTCTTTTCTAAAACACTTGAGAATCTTAGATGGAGTATGAGTTTTTATAAAAGTTTAGATTACAATGCTTGTTTAAGCATTACTATTCTTCCAACGATTTTGAGAGTTCTTACAGGTATAAGTGATCAGTATATTTTTAAGTTTGTATTTCAGTTGTTCTTTGCACTTGTGCCTGTTTCAGTCTTTGTTATTTCCAAAAAGTACATAAGTGAAAAGTATGCACTTTGTGCTTCGTTTTTATTTATGTCTCAGGTCTGGTTTTACGAGCAAATGCCCGGTCTAATAAGACAAGAAATTGCCTTCCTGTTGTATTCTTTATTGTTGGTTATTCTTCTTAATACAGAATGGAGTAGTAGAGCACGGAAAATTTCATCTGTGTTTTTATTATTGGGGTTGGTTTTATCACACTACACTACATCATATATTTTTATTGTACTTATTTTTGTACTGTATTTAGTTAGTTTAGTTTCTAAGATTTTATCTAAGAATAATGAAAAAACATATTATGGTTCATTGTTTTTGATCACTCTTTCATTGGTATTTGTGTGGCAAGTATTTTTTACAAACACAGGAGATGCTTTTGTAAAACTTGTTAATCTAAATAGGAGAACTGGAATCGAGCAGGTAAGTAATGAAAAATTGAGTGAACCGGATTATACATTGGTTAACTATGTAAAAGAGCGGATTGCAAACGAGTCCAATGTTCTAAAGTCAGTATATGTAGATATAGTTACTCCATATTTAATAAGACAAGATAAAACTAAATTTGATAATATTGAAGCCTCAAAATATCTACCTAAGTTGCTTAAGGAGACCCACCCACTTCAAAGCAAACTGCCGGATTATTTAGTTAAGATTATTCTAGTATTAGGGAAAATTATCAAGGTGCTTTTTCAGGTTTTGCTACCTATTTTTGGAATTATTTATTTTATTAAAAATAATTATAAGAATCATTTTAAAAGTAATTTTATTCTAGTTATTATAAACTTAACGGGAGCTATTCTTTTAGTTTTAATGGTTTTGATTCCATTCCTTCAAATACACTATAATTTAACAAGATTGTTTTTGCAGGTGTATATATCACTAGCTGTTTTTGCTGTAATGGGTGTTTTTGTAATTGTAAATTACTTTTCAGTCAATAGAAGTATAATAATTGCCCTTATTTCTTTTTTCTTTTTGATTCAAACTGGATTCATGGGGCAGTTTATTGGTTCCGACAAAAAAATTACATTAAATACTATACCGAGCGATCAATATACCTATTTTATAAATGATACAGAGGTGTACTCCGCAAAATGGTTAAGAACTCAAGTAAAAAGCTCAGATAAAATACAAGCAGATAACATGGCAAATCTGCGTTTACAATCTTTTGGAAATATGAATGCTTATAGTAAGGTAATTTTCCCATTGTCTATTAGAAGAACTGCATTTTTGTATACAATAAAAATGAATGTGGTAGATAGGATGGCATTCATGCAATTTCAAAATATATCATATAAGTTTGAGTTTCCACTAGACTATATTTCAGAGCATAAAAATACCATCTATAACAATGGAGATTCAATGATTTTTAAATAAAGTTTATGAAATATAATAAAATATCAATCATTGGTATAAGTGGATCTGGTAAAACTACATTTTCTAATGTGCTTTCTAAAATAGTAAAGTTACCCGTATTTCACGTAGACAGACTATTTTGGAGAGAAAATGGCGAACCAATGTCTAAGGCAGATTTTACTGTAAAGCACAGTGAAATAATAAGTCAGTCAGAGTGGATTATAGAAGGCTATATCGAGGAAACTATGGTAGAGAGAGTGGCAAAGTCTGATTTTATAATATACTTAGATTATTCTAGGTTTGTTGTGCTGAACAGATTTATTAAAAGATGGATAGGTAATAAAATGAGGGATGATTTAGTTTTGCCCGAGGAGACTTTTATTGGCTTTCTAATAAAGGTATTTGTGGAAACAATAATTATGTCTGAGAGAAGAAAGATTGAAAGGACACTGAAAACAATAGATAAAAGTAAGGTGTTAAGAATTAAAAATCCTGAGGAGCTTAATAAATTTGTAAACTTTGACGTCAATGACGTGTTTGAGAAGGGTGCAATTAAGATACTAGACAAAAATACTTAAGTATGATATACTAATAAAGTTAAATTGTTATTTAAATTAAAAAATAAACAGTAAAAAAATGGCTAAAACAAAGGAAATAATCACATATATATTACTAATATCAGTGTTTATTCTATTTGTTTTGATTGTTGAGGGTAAAAGTGCGAGTATAAATTCAGTGCTAAAAAAGCTGAATTTAATGCCTGTTCCTGAGACATTTACAGAGCTCTATTTTGAGGATTACTCAAAGTTACCAACAAGGTCTGTTGCAGGAGAGACAATAAACTTTTCTTTTGTAGTTCACAATCTTGAAGGAAAAAAGGTAACTTATCCTTACACTGTCTACTTTGAGTATCCATCTGGCCAAAAAATAAACATTAAGACAGGTCAGATAGTGCTAAATCATGAAGGATTTGAAACTGTGAATGTGAAATATACATTTCAAACATCCAACCTTTATGGCAAGGTGTATGTAAGACTAAATAACTTAGAGCAAAAGATTAATTTCATACTGCCAAACTATAACTAAACCTTGTAATAAAAGGCAAACAAATACGGCATATATATTAAATTTATGACAAATTCATTTCAAAAGAAAATAACAATACTTATACCTTGTTATAACGAGGAGAGTGGTATTGGTGATGTTATAACTGGCTTTGATAGAGAAGCACTAAAAGCTGGTGGATTTGATACAGAAATAATTGTTATAGATAACAACTCAAAAGATAGAACTGGGGAAATAGCTAGAAGTCTTGGTGCTACTGTACTTGTAGAAAAAAATAAAGGAAAGGGAAATGCCATGAGGACTGGTTTTAAAAATGTACCGAAAGATACTGACTATGTTGTAATGCTTGATGGTGATAATTCATACAGACCGCAGGAACTTATGAGACTTATTGAGCCTCTAAATTCAGGATTTTCTAGGGTTGTGGTTGGTTCAAGACTAACAGGAAGAATAATGCCTGGTTCTATGACAAAGTTTAATTACTTTGGTAACTGGTTTTTCTCACATCTTGTTAAATATTTGTATATGACAAACGTTACTGATGTATTGACTGGATATTTTGCATGGAAAAGAGATGTTATAGACGATCTACACCTACATCTTGAGTCAAACGGTTTTGCAATTGAAATGGAAATGATAACAAAAATGTCTAAACTTGGTGAAGAAATATATTCTGTGCCTATCAGTTATGATGCTCGAGAGGGTGAGTCTAATCTTAGACCAATATATGATGGAACAAGAATTCTACTTATGCTTTTAAGAAACCTATTTTGGAAGCCAGCTAAAAATCTTTCTGAAGCTAAAAGTTTTTCAGTTACTGAGTTTTAGTTTTTGTCAGGTTTTTTTGGGACTGAATAATAAAATGGACAATAATCCTAAAAAAATTCTTATTGTATCTCATCATTATCCACCACATATTACTGGTGTGGGAATTATTGCGCACAATCAGGCTAAGAATTTGGTAAGGCTCGGAAATGACGTAACAGTTGTTACAAGTGATGTCGCTGAGAATCAAAAGTCTGGTTTTGTGGATGGGGTTAAGGTTGTAAGGGTCAAAGCGCTGAATTTTACAGAGAAATTTAGTGCACCGTTCCCAATCTTTTCTCCAAGTATTTTGTATCATCTTTATAAAAATGTAAAAAATGCAGATGTTGTCCACGTGCACGATTCATTTTATATGAGTTCATTTTTTGCAGTTATTTTTGCAAAAATTTACAAAAAACCAATACTATTAACTCAACATGTGTCTCTTGTTGCACATCCAAGTGGTTTTGTAATGATTTTACAAAAAATAGTCTATTCAACCACAGGTTATTTTATACAGAAATGTAGTGATCTTATCTTAACTTACAATAATAGAGTTGAGTCATTTCTATTAAACAGAGGCATGCCTGAGAGCAAAATGCTTAACCTAGTAAATGGGGTTGATACTGATTATTTTACACCAGCAAATGAGGGGCTTAAAAGACAGTATAAAATTCAACTAGGACTTAATCCAGATAAAAAAGCATTGCTATTTGTAGGTAGATTTGTGCCTAAAAAAGGCTTTAAAAAAGTATTAGATTCACAAGATGATAAATATCAAATAGTTTTTGTTGGTGGTGATGCAAGCGAGAAAAGTACAGATAGAACTATATTTATGGGTAAGGTATCACAAAAAGATATTCTTAAAATATATCAAGCATGTGATGTTTTTATTTTGCCATCTGAGAGTGAGGGTTTTCCAGTTTCAATCCAGGAAGCAATGGCTTGCGGTTTGCCAATAATTACAGCAAAAGACGATGGATATAATACATATAACTTGGATGAAAGATATTTTGAGATGATTTTAAATCCTACTCGTGAAAATATTAAATCAAGTATAGATAAAATAGTATTTGACGAGGATAGAATTAAAAAAATGTCTGATTATTCATTGAGTTATGCACTAGCTAATTTTAGTTGGATAAATGCAGTGAATACTCTTAATAAGGTTTTAACAAATTTAATTGAACAAAGGTATTATCCAAAGAAAATAGCTTTTGTTTCTGATGCTATATATGAGTTCAATAAGGGGGGTAAGGAGAAAAGATTATATGATGTAACAAGAAAACTAGCTCAAAATGGCTACGATGTAACTGTTTATTGTATGAAGTGGTGGGCGGGAAAGGATACCTTTGAAAAAGAAGGTGTGAAGTATCATGCAATTTCTGCATACTATCCACTTTATCACAATGAAAGAAGATCAATAAAACAAGCTGTAATTTTTGCGCTAAATTGTTTTAAGTTGATAAA
>CAZFXF010000025.1:0-8491 GCA_964522965.1 uncultured Candidatus Saccharibacteria bacterium | reverse complement strand
TGTGGAGATGCTGGGAGTTGAACCCAGGTGCAGATGAAATCTTATACTGATTCTACATTGTATAGAATACTTTTACGTTTGTCTTTCAACAAACTATTTAACCTTTATACTTTAAAATAAACAAAATATATAAAAGCGATTCCCTAGAGTTTCAAACTATAAACAGGGAAGAGAATATAGTTCTAGTTTAATTTATATCAATCCACTACTCCTCTAAACAAAAGAATAGCGACCGTCGCCCGAGCTTAAGCTAAAGCGAAAGCAAGATTTGTACTTCCAAAAGGAGATACAACTGCCTTTGCAACTGATTTTGCAGTTACGATTTCCGTCAGATTAAAGAGTTAACGGTGCTCTACAATGCACAGTATGAAGTACAACAACTGTCGAGGCCTTTCATCCCCATATTAAAATTTTCAAACAACTGTAAAAAAAGAAAAATAAAGTTATAAAGAAAGTTCCCGTCTTATTTCTCGATCTGAATCTCTCTTTTTAATATCTTCTCTTTTATCAAATTTCTTTTTTCCTTTGACAATAGCTATATTAACCTTTATTTTTCCTGATTTATTATATATCAAAATAGGCACTATTGTCAATCCCTTCTTCTGCTCTATACCTGATAAATGGTGTATTTGAGCTTTATTTAGAAGTAGTTTTCTATGTCTTTTTGGATCATATTCTCCGGATGTGTTTTTTTCTTGAAAAGGTGGTATTTCACTATTCATAAGGAAAGCTTCACCACCTCTAATTGTGATATATGAACCAAGTATAGAGCCTTGTTTATTTTTTAAACTCTTTACTTCTGTGCCAAGTAACTCTATTCCAGATTCAAAACTCTCTATGATTTCATAGTTCATCTTGGCCTTCTTATTTTCTATAAGCATATCATTCATATATAAAGTATAGCGTATTTTCCTCTTTTGGGTATAATCAGATGACATATGAAAGAAATACCAAACAATAAGCCTCAAGGCTCAAATAATAAAGGGAATAGAAAGAATGATAAAGCACCAAAGAGATTTGGTTTATTTAACTCTATGATACTGGGGTTAATGATACTATTTCTTTTGAGCGGAGTTTATTCTGCAATAGTTGATAGTTTATCTAGTGAACAAGTTATTCCAGTTTCTGAATTGGTAAACAATATTGGTATGGGTAAGGTTAATTCTGTAACTGTTAGAGGTGATGATTTGATAATTGAATATAAAGATAATTCAAAAAAGAAATCAAAAAAAGAAACTGATTCATCTATTACTGAAACATTTACAAGATATGGTCTAACTCCAGAGAAATTAAATGCTGTAAAAATTACAGTTGAGGGACCAAGTGGATTTTGGTTTTGGGTAGGACAACTTGCTCCATTTGTTGGTCCATTACTTGTACTTGGTTTGATATTGTGGTTTATGACAAGACAAGTTCGTGGAGCAGGTTTGCAAGCTTTCTCTTTTGGTCAATCAAAAGCACGCATTACTTTACCTGATGATAAAAAACAAAAAGTTACATTTAAGGATGTTGCAGGAGCAAAAGAAGCAAAACAAGAATTATCAGAAATTGTAGACTTCCTAAAGAATCCAAAAAAGTTTTTGGAAATTGGTGCGGTAATTCCAAAAGGAATATTGCTCATGGGTGCCCCAGGAACAGGAAAGACTTTACTTGCACGTGCTGTTGCTGGAGAAGCAGGCGTGGCATTTTTCTCAATTTCAGGTTCTGAATTCGTAGAAATGTTCGTAGGAGTCGGAGCATCTCGCGTTAGAGATTTATTTAAAATGGCAAAAGAAGCTTCACCAGCCATAATATTCGTTGATGAAATAGATGCTGTAGGAAGAGTTAGAGGTACTGGAGTTGGAGGAGGAAATGACGAAAGAGAACAAACTCTAAACCAAATTCTAGTTGAAATGGATGGTTTTGAGCCAAATGAAAAAGTTATTGTTATGGCTGCTACAAATAGACCTGATGTTCTTGATCCAGCTTTGCTTCGTCCTGGTAGATTTGATCGCAGAGTAACTATTGATCTTCCAGATAGAAATGATAGAGAAGAAATATTGAAAATTCATAGTATAAAAAAGCCTTTAGCAGAAGATGTTGTTATAAGAGTAATTGCAGAGCGAACTCCTGGATTTTCTGGTGCCGATCTTTATTCACTTATGAATGAAGGTGCAATATTAGCAGCTCGTGAAAATCGCACAAAGGTTTCTCAATATGATTTGATCAGAGCAATTGAAAAAGTAATGCTCGGTCCTGAAAGAAAGAGTCATCTTCTTTCAAAGAAAGAAAAAGAAATAACTGCATATCATGAAGCAGGACATGCACTTGTAGCTTCTGTACTTCCTTATGCAGATCCAGTTCATAAGATATCAATAATATCTCGTGGTAGAGCGGCAGGTTATACACTACATTTACCTATTGAAGATAGAAAAATGCAATCAAAGAATGAATTCCTCGATGATATTGCAGTTTCACTCGGAGGTTATGCAGTAGAGAAAATGATGTTCGGTGATGTTACAACAGGACCTTCAAATGATCTTCAAGTTTCAACAGCTTTAGCTCGCGATATGGTTACAAAATATGGTATGTCAGAAAAAATCGGAGCTTTAGCTCTAGAAGGTAGCGGTGGTAGAGCTATGTTTGGAAAAGGAATAGAAGAAAAAGAATATTCAGAAAAAGTAAGTGCTGATATTGATAGTGAAGTATCAAAAATAATGTCAGATGGTATGGATAAAGCAAATAAAATAATAAATCAGTATAAACCAGCTCTTGATGCTATAGCAAAAAGACTTATTGATGTTGAAACTATTGAAAGAGAAGAGTATGAATCAATAATTATTTCACATGGTATAACACCAAAGAAAAAACTGGATATTGAACACCAATCATGATATAAATTAAGTGCATATACTAACCAATATGCACGTATGCGCCTTTAGCTCAGTTGGTTAGAGCACAGAGCTTATACCTCTGGGGTCCTAGGTTCGAATCCTAGAAGGCGCACACTTTGGCGACTACGTTTCGCGAGTTTGTGGAAAAACAGTTATTGTTGTAAACTGTTGCAGGAAAGGAATTTACATGTGTGAAGAGATTGAAGAGAATCGCCGAACATTGGCTAGGTTGATAAGATCGCACGACTCGTTTACTGAGCGTGAATTGGCAGATGAGTACAAACGCGCCAGAGGCACCTACGGCGTGGACGGGTACCGTGGCGTGATCGGGCATCTTCGGCTCCTCCGCGAGTACGGCCAATTGCGTTTTCGTAATGGTCGATATATCGTAAGATCCTCGAAGTGAAATTTACTAAAGACGCCGAAAATCGCTATCGGCGTCTTTTTTCATTCGTGGGAAACTTCTCCACCTCTCAATCTCTCCATACTGCCAACTTGCCAGACGGAGTCGTAAAGGGGTACAGAATATTCTATAAAAAAACTCGCGCATATAGCGCGAGCTCGTTGTGATGGGAAATAATGACAGAGATCAATCTGAAATAAGTTGTCCATCTTTTGGTTGACGGGAGTTTGGGTGGCTTTCCTTGATTTTGAACCTGGCATTTGCATCGGAGTGGTTAATGACTTCATTGCCATGTTCATGTGGGGGATTTTGTTTCCCAGCCAAACGCCAATTCGGTTTATAGAAGTCGATCTTGGTAAGAATTTTCATAGTGGTTCCATCGCAATTCTATATATGAATAAACTATAAGTCAATAAATTACTTTTTAATACTAAAATATAAATTACAATATACTTTGCATTAAAATTTATTTCATTATAAAATCTGCTTAGATAATAACGCTATCACCGAAAGGAAAAATATGGCTAGAAAAGTAAGTAATGCTGAGGCAAGCAAAATTTTGCTTGAAATTTTAAACAAAGGCAATGTCAGTAATGGACATTCGCCACAGAATGGGAATACTCAGAATTTCCCCAAACCACAACGAATTAGATTACTTCCTCTTTATTTCAATTCACGAGGGAGGGGTGGTAAGATTGTCTTTGTGGGATCATAGTTCTATATGAAATACAAAGATATTTACAATCCATTTTCTGAACCAGTTTTGACAAATGCGATCCCAGGCACCCTAAGGAGAAAAAGAGGGTTGATTGTGATCCTTTATCACTGGATAAGTAGACATACTTCCTGACCAAAGAAGTATGATTGATTAAGCCGGCTTTGAAAAAGCCGGCTTTCTTCATTCTATTCCAAATGCACTTCTTTATGAGATTTTTCGATTTTGGATTTTAGACTTGGGTATTTTTTAAATATATTTTCATCCTCAAACATAGTTTTTGCTTGTTCTTTTGCAAGCTCTACCATTTTAATATTTCTAAGTGATTCCATGGCAATATCTGAAACACCCCATTGTTTATTTCCTGAAAGCTCACCTGAACCTCGGAATTTCAAATCATATTCTGCTAGTTCAAAACCATTTTTTGCATTTTTTAAAGCATTGAGTCTTTCGAAAGTCTTTTGACTTTCATTTTCTGTAAAAATAAAACAATAAGGTTTATGACTTGAACGCATTACTCTTCCTCTCAACTGATGGAGTTGAGCGAGGCCAAATCTTTCTGCACCCTCAATAATAATCATTGTTGCATTTGGTACATTTACACCAACTTCTACGACTGAAGTGGAACAAAGTATATCTATTTTTCCATTTTTAAAATCATTCATTACTTTATCTTTTTCATCACTTTTCATTTTGCTATGCATAATGCCAATGCTAAATTCTTTAAATACATCCTTTTTTAGTCTTTTTGCTTCTTCCTTTACTGATTTTAATTGAAGGACTTTTTCTTTATCTGGATCTGGTTCATCAATTCTTGGACATATGACATAACATTGTCTACCATTTTTTATTTCTTCACGTATTTTTTCATATACATTTTTTCTATCATGTGCTTTTACTATTTCTGTTGTTATAGCTTGGCGTCCCTGTGGAACTTCATCAAGTAAAGTTAAATCAAGATCACCATATATTGTAAGTGCTAGAGTACGAGGTATTGGTGTTGCTGTCATAGATAATAAATGGGGAGCACGAGTTATTCCTGTTTCATCTCTTTTTATAAGGGAACGTCTAGTATTGATTCCAAAACGATGCTGTTCATCTATAATTGCATAAGCAAGATTTTTAAATTGTACGGTCTTTTGAATAAGTGCATGTGTACCTATTACAACTGATATTTCTCCTTGCTTTATCCATTTTAATAATTGAGTTCTAGATATATCAGTCCAGCCTTTAGGGTTTACTTTTGAAGGGAATTTTCTACAACCACTACCAGTTATTAAAGCAATTTGAATTCCTAAATATGAAAAGTATTGAATAAAAGACTCAAAATGTTGTGTGGCTAGGATTTCTGTTGGGCACATATATGCTACTTGTAAATGTCCTGGACCAATTAAACTCATTTTACTTTTTACATCTGGTTTATTTAAATCATTTTTTTCTAAACTGGCTTTTGTAGTAACTATTGTATAAGTCGTAACTGCAGCAACAGCTGTTTTCCCTGAACCTACATCTCCTTCAAGAAGACGAGACATAGCATAGCCTTTTCCAAAATCATTTATGATTGTTTCTGTAGCTTTTGTTTGAGCATTTGTTGGTTTAAATGGAAATCTTTTTATGAATTGTTCTATATGATCATTTTCTGGTTTGATTATGAAACTTGGATTTTTTCTATATTCTTTTCTTGAATATTCATTTTGAAGTTGAATGAAAAATATTTCCTCAAAAGCAAAACGCTTCCTAGCTGATTCTGCATCAGCTTTTTTCATGGGTGTATGTATCCAAATAAGAGCTGTTTTTATACTTGGTAGATTATATTTTTTTAATATATCTTCAGGAATTGGATCTTGTATATTTTCAAATAAATCACTTTTAAATATTTCATTTATTTTATGATAAAACCAATTTGATGTAATTCCATTTGATTCTTTATAAATAGGGTATAGAGTATGAGCTTCTCCATCTTTACCAAAAAGGGAATTGCCAACAGCTATTGGTAGTTTATTCATTACTTCGATTTTGGGATTTGAGAAATATAGTTCATCATCTTTTTTTCTTTTACTTACTTTTCCTTGTATTCTCACCATACTTCCATCATTTATCATTTTTGCTATATATGGTTGATTGAACCATACGCATTTTATTCCACCAGTTTCATCTTCAACAAAACCATTTGCCATGGTTATTTTTGTTTTAAAGCCTTTACCAGTTTTTAAACCAGATATTTTTCCAAAGATAACCGCCTCTTCTCCCGGAATTAAATTTCCAATATTTTTGGTTTCTGAAGCATCTCCATATCTTGTAGGGAAATGATAAAGTAAATCCTCAACAGTATTTATACCAAGTTTATTTAATGCTTTTTTTTGAAAAGGGTTTAGTCTAGATATTTCTGATATTTTGGTATTTATGGTCATTTATGACAATATATCAGAGTCATATAGAAAAATGAATGAGGGTGTGGTAATGTTTATGTACTGCAAACTTAAAAAATAAACACAAAATAATAACTAGCGATAGAATAAAAAGATGGAGAATCTGGTGGGATGAGGTTGGGAAATATAAAAATATTAAGATTCTTAAAAGAAAAGAAATTAAGATACCAAAAAGAAATAAGGAATTATCAGAATTTGTTGGTATTATGCTGGGTGATGGTAGTATTAATAAAAATATTATTAAGATTAGTCTAGATTCAGAATCAGATAAGAACTATATTATTTACACATCAAAATTATTAAAAAAATTATTTGGGGTAAAACCTACTTTTTATATAAATAAGAAAGCTAGAGTTGTTGATTTAATAATTCATAGAAGAAACTTGGTTGATTTTTGTGTTTCTATTGGACTAGTAATTGGTAATAAAGTTAAGAAAAATGTTGATATTCCTAATTGGATAAAAGAAAATGATGATTTATCAATAGCGTGTGTAAGAGGTTTGATAGATACAGATGGATGTTTCTATAAACATAGATATAATTCTAATGGAAAGTCGTATACATATACAAAAATTGCCTTTACAAGTAAATGTTCAAATATAATAAAAAGTGTTCGTGAAATTTTGATTAAACAAGGAATTTGTGTAAGAATAACAAAAGATGGCAATGATGTAAGGGTTGAGAATAGGAAAGGTGTTGATAGATATTTAAAAATCTTCAATACCCATAATATTAAGTTTAAAGACAAGATAATATAAAAGGAACCGTGGCAGAGCGGTTTAATGTACCTCTTTGCTAAAGAGGCGAGCCCTTTAAAGGCTCCGAGGGTTCGAATCCCTCCGGTTCCGCAAAATGGCATTTAAGGACTTATATAAAAATATAAAAACAAAATATAAAGTAGTATTTTTAATAGCAGTAAGTCTCATTACAATAAAACAATTTAATGTGTTTAATATCAATAAAATAATAGCTAATTTTGGTAATGGATCTGTGACTTATAATGAAAATCATTATGAGACAAAAAAAGATAAACAGAGAGAAAAAGTAAGTCAAGATATACTAGATATAATAAGAAAATACAATAAGAATCAAAAGATAATAATAGCGACAACAGGTGACTCAGATGCTATTAGTTATGGGAAGATAGTAGAGGATTTTCTTAGATCTAAAGATTTTATTAATGTCACCAATAATGGATTAATTCCAATCGATAGGGGATTAGTTGGTGAGCGCTTTTATTTCGATAAGGATTATAATGAATTAAATATTTATATATATAAAAATAATTAATATTAATATATATACTATGTGTGATAGAGTAATTAAGGTATATAAAAACAATCTGTGGTAAATTAAATATCATGAATATAAATAATACCGCACTAATACTCATAGACATGCAAGAATTTTTCTTGAGAAATCTGAAACAAGATGTAAGAGAAAAATTAATTGAAAATCAAATAGAAATTATTGATTTTTGTATAAAAAATAAAATACCAGTTTTTATAACCCAATATAATTGTTTAGGAATATTTAGAGGTAAGACTATTCCTGTGTTACTAAATAAAATTGGAGGAAATTTAGTTAGAACTATAGTCAAATTAAATAATAGCGCATTTACAAAAACCGAGCTCGATTCTTATCTAAAAGAGTTAAAAATAAAAAAGCTTTTAATTATGGGTGTTAATGGAAATGGTTGTGTACAAGATACCACAATAAGTGCTTTAAAAAGAGGGTATGAAGTTATTATTCCCAATGGGACTATAGCAAGTGTAGGTAGAAAAGATTTGGATTTTTCAAAGAGGAATAAAATATGGTATGAAAAAAATACTAAGTTTTTTAACAATAAACAAAAGCTTGTAAAATATTTATCACTAAACTAGTTATGATATAATAAAATAAATTACTATGCTAAATAATAAAAAAGCTTTTGTTAATTCCTATGTTTCTATCTTAATTGCAATTATTATTGTCTTTGGTCTGGGATATTATATATTTGTAATAAAACAAAATTCAAAATCACAAGAAAGTATTAGTTTAAAAACCTATCAAGATTCAGATATTAGTTTTC
>CAZFXF010000024.1:0-8707 GCA_964522965.1 uncultured Candidatus Saccharibacteria bacterium | reverse complement strand
AAATCACAAGAAAGTATTAGTTTAAAAACCTATCAAGATTCAGATATTAGTTTTCAATATCCTACAATACTTTCACTTGAAAAGGGTAGTGAAAATATAAGAGTATTTCATTCAATACCACATAAACACCCAGATCCTTGTGATTTTAAGGGTACAGGAACAGAAAAACAACTTGAAAATATAACTGATTTTGATATAAAAATTAAAGTTATTAATAAAAATCTCGAAAATTATTTAAAGAGCTCAGATTGGCCTGGATATGATTATGTAGTTAAAAATCCTTATTCATTCGGTAGTCTAAGTGGATATCATATAACTCCAGGAGTTGAAGGATGTGGAGAACATATATACTATTTTAAAATCAATAAAGATAAAACATTAGTGATAAATCGTCCTTTTATTTCAGAATTTGATCCAATTAATGCATTTAATTCTGAGTATAAGAATATTCCTGGAATAATTTCAGGAGAAAATAATAATAAATATTTTGAAGGTATTTTATCTAGTTTAAGTTTTAAATAGTATCACCTCGCTAAAGATAAAACCTCCACATCTCTATAACCATACTTTATAAATAAATCATAAGCTTGTTTTGCTGTACTTCCTGTAGTTACTACATCATCAATTATGATTATTTTTTCATTTAATAAATTTTTATTTGGTGTAATTGAAAATATATTTTGAGACTCTATTATTCTTTGTTTTCTATTTTTAAGTGTTTGCCTATCTCTATGAATATATCTTTTAAGTATATCTGTATTCTTTATAAATATATTGTTTTTATCATTTTTAATTATTTCATCTATTAAAATTTCACATTGATTGTAACCTCTTTCTCTTAGTCTTTTATTAGAAATTGGTATTGGAATAAGTATTATCTTTTTATAATTATAATTTAATAAAAAATCATAAAGAACTTTCCCGCCTATTTCTAGAGCTTTTTTATTCTTTTTATACTTTATTTGCCATATTAATTCTCTAACTAGAGGATTTTTATATGCAAGTATACTTTTTATAAAATTGTATGGAGTTTCTGGGGCATTACTAATTTTTTTAATAAATTCAAAATATGTTGTATTTCTTATATACAGTTCATTTTCACTAGGAGGAAAAATGAAGTCTATGATATAGACAAAAACAATATTTAAAGTTTTATATATTTTTACAAACATGTCGTGTTATAATAGCTAATATGAGTTTTCTGAGTAATGTTTTTAGTATTTTTTCTAAAAAAGACCAAAGTGTCTTGGGTATTGATATTGGTTCTTCTGCTATAAAAGTAGTTCAAATAAAGAAAAAAAGGGGTAAAGCAGTTCTTGAAACCTATGGTGAACTTGCTTTAGGTCCTTATGCAGGTATAGAAGTTGGAAGGGCTACTAGTTTGAATAACGATAAAATAATCGAAGCACTGAGGGATATATTAAGAGAAGCAAAAACTACAACTGTAAATGCTGGAGTGGCTTTGCCACTTTCTTCAAGTTTGATTTCATTTATTAGTATACCAAATGTTCCTGGAAAACAAATGGCAGAAGTTGTTGCTCTTGAGGCTCGCAAATATGTTCCTGTACCCATGAATGAAGTCATGCTTGATTGGTCGCCAGTACCTAAAGAGGATACTATTCCAAGTGATGAACAAGATGAGGATAAACCACTAGAAAAGGTTCAAACTCAAGATGTACTTATTGTTGCTATACATAATGAATATTTATCAAATTATCAAAGTATAACTCATGGGGTGAATATACTACCTTCTTTTTACGAAATAGAATTATTTAGTTCTATTAGAGCTGTTGTGGATCAGGGTATTCAGACTGTTATGATTTTAGATATGGGCGCTAGACTTACTAAGCTTTATATAGTTGAAAGAGGTATACTTCGTGCTTCTCATATAATAAATAAAGGATCTCAAGATATAACACTAGCAGTTTCGCAGTCTATGAGTATAAGTATTAATGAAGCTGAAAATATAAAAAGAGTTTACGGTCTTAAGGGTGGTCCAGAACAAAGTGAGTTAACTGAAATAATAACCTTAAATCTAGACTATATATTTTATGAAGCAAATGCAACACTACTTAACTATCAAAAGAAATATTCAAAAAATATATCAAAAGTGATTTTAACTGGTGGGGGAGTATTACTTAAAGGTTTTATGGATTTGGCAAAAATAAGCTTTCAAACAGATATAGTATACGCTGATCCATTTGGCAGACTAGAAACTCCTGCTTTTCTTGAAAAGGAATTTAAAGAAGCTGGACCAGAATTTGCTGTAGCTATTGGTGTTGCTTTAAGAAGATTATCTGAAAATGAATAGTTCAATATAAGATATACACAGTTATTAAGCCTTATATTTGAAAACTATAGTATAATAATATGCGACTGTAGTCTTTACGCATATTTAAATATGGAGACAAAATTTCAAACTTCATTTATACCAAAAAAACCACTTACAACCGAACCTGGAAGAGCTATTTCTAACAATAGTAGTTCAGGTGGTTCTAGTATATTTATGATAATAGCGGTAGTGGTATTTATTGCTTCTATTGGTTTGGCTGGATTTACTTTTGTTTGGAAAAACATCCTTTTAAACTCCCAAGAACAATATAAACGAGATTTGGCAAAAAATGAACAAAGTTTTAATATAAGTTTAATTGAAGACTTAAAGAAAGCGAGTGCAAAATTAAGCCTTGCAAAAGATATAATAAAGTCACACGTTGCTGTTTCAGAAATATTTAAAATAGTAGGAGCTTTAACTATTGATGGAGTTAGATTTACCAATCTAAATTATGAAGGTCCAACAGGAAATGGGGATTCTGGAACCATGGGTAAAATTACCTTAAAAGGAATTGCTACAAGTTACAGTAGTATTGCTTTCCAATCAGATGTATTTGGTCAGTCAAGTAAACTTGGTACAAATAAAGTAATTAAAAACCCATTACTTTCTGATATGGATCTTGATGCGAATGGTAATGTCGGTTTTACTTTTTCAGCGAATATAGATCCAAGTCTATATACATATGAAACTGTATATACTGAAACTCTAAAATCCGAGGGTCTTATTCCTGAAAATAGTTCAAATAGTACTCCTGCAAATACTGATAATAATACAAATCTTCCATAATATGAATAAAAATATTACAGCTATAATACTTATAATTCTTGCAGTCGGAATTTATTTTACTTTCACAAGTTCTAGAATGGATGAACTTAAGGCTATTCAAGTAGTTAATAATCAATATCAAGAAGCAATTAAAAATTCTGAAACTCTTATTAATGAAAGAGATAGAGTAAATAAAGAATACAGTGCAATTTCTATAGAAGATAAAGAGAGATTAAATAGATTATTACCAAATACCGTTGATAATATAAGGTTAATTATTGATGTTAAAGATAATATAGCAGCAAAAAGAGGTTTAACATTAAAAAACATAAAGACAAGTTCACCAGAAGCAACTCAAGTTATAGATGTAGGGGCAAGTAGAGCTGGGGATAATACTTCACCAAAGAAATACGGTACAGTTAATCTTTCATTTTCTGTTACAACATCATATGAGAACTTCATTGGTTTTATGAAAGATTTGGAATCCAGTCTTAGAATAATGGATATTTCTAAGTTAACTGTAAGTGCTGTAAAGTCTGGAGCTTATGAGTTTTCAGTAGAAATTAAAACCTATTGGTTAAAGGAATAATATGAAAAATTCATCATCAAAAAATGCAATAATAGCAATAGTAATAATACTAGTTTTATTTATTGGTGGATATTTTTATTTAAAGGGAACACCAAATGATGATGCAGTAAGTTCTCTTGATATAGTCGGCGGTCAAGGTGAAGCAGATGCAAATGCAAGTATTAAAGGTTCACAAATCCTCTTACTTTTGAGTCAAATCAAATCAATAAATATAGATACTTCTATATTTAATAATCAAATGTATAAATCTTTAATTGATTATACAGTTGAAGTTCCACAACAGAATGTGGGTAAGGTTAATCCATTTGCTGAATTTGTTGGTTCAAATGTTTCTGTTTCAACAAATACAGAAACAAAGACAACTACAACAAGTAAGAAAACTAGTTCTAAAACAATTAGATAATAATAAATAAAAATATGAGTATTGTAGACATACTCCTTACAAAAAAACTGATATCAAAAGGCGATATCAAAGAAATACAAGAAAGAATAAATAGTGGAGAATCACTTGATCAAGTACTTGTTGAACGTGGGGTAAAACCTGAAGACATAGTAACTGCTAGAGGTGAATTTTTGAATATCCCTATAAAATCACTTGGAGATACTACAGTACCTTATGAAGCTTTAGACTATATACCAGAAGAATCAGCAGCTCACTATAGATTTGTACCTATAGGTATAAAGTCTGGAACTCTAGAAGTAGGAATAGTTGATCCAGATAATATTGAAGCTAGAGACGCTCTGAACTTTATTGTTGCAAAAAAGAATATACCATACAAGATTTATATAATTAGTATAGATGATTTTAATAAAGTTCTAGAATCGTATAAAGGAATTACTGGAGAAGTATCAAAGGCTCTAACTGAACTAGAATCAGTTCTGTCTATTGATAAAGAAGTTACTATTAGTAAAGAGGATGCAAAAAAAGACGATAAAACTGAAGCATTTATTATTGAAGATGCTCCAGTTGTAAAAATTGTTGCAACTATAGTTCGTTATGCTACAGAAGGGAATGCATCTGACGTACATATTGAACATTTGAATGATAAAGTAAGAGTAAGATTCCGTGTTGATGGTGTTTTAAATACTAGCCTTGTATTACCAAAACAAGTACACAGTGCTGTAGTTGCTCGTATAAAGGTTCTCTCTAATATGAAACTTGATGAAAAGAGAAAGCCACAAGATGGAAGATTTTCAGCCAGAATCGATGGTAGAAAAATAGATTTCCGTGTCTCAACTTTCCCAGCTTACTATGGAGAAAAGGTTGTGATGCGTATTTTGGATCAAGAAAAAGGGGTAAAAAAACTCGATGAAATGAATATTACTCCAAAGAATCTTGAATATATTAGAGATGCTATAAAAAGACCATATGGACTTATTCTTATCACTGGTCCTACAGGTTCCGGAAAATCTACAACACTTTATTCTATGTTGAATGAAGTGGATAAGGTTAGTTCAAACGTTCTTTCACTCGAAGATCCAGTTGAATATAACATGGAAGGAGTTAGTCAATCACAAATTAGACCAGAAATTGGCTATACATTTGCTTCAGGTCTCCGTACTACTTTGCGTCAGGATCCAGATATAATCATGGTGGGAGAGATTAGAGATAAAGAAACTGCGCAGCTTGCTGTGCAAGCTGCGCTAACTGGTCACTTGGTGTTTTCAACACTTCACACAAACAATGCGGCTGGAGTCATTCCACGTCTTATAGACATGGGTGTAGATCCTTATCTAATTGCTCCAACACTTATTCTAGCTATTGCTCAGAGACTAGTAGGTTTACTAGGTCCTGGAGCAGGTAAGTTGGTACCAGTTGAAGGAAGTATAAAAAAGATTATAGATAAACAATTCGAGGATTTACCAGAAGAATTTAAAAAAGATATTCCATTTTCAAATGAAATATATCAAATAAGTCCAACCCCAGAATATCCTAGAGGTACAAAGGGTCGTACAGCTGTTTTTGAGGTATTTAAAATGGATAAAGAAATAGAAAATGTAATATTAAAGAGTCCTACAGAACTAGAAATATCAAAGATTTTAAGAAGAAAAGGAATGTTAACAATGAAAGAAGATGCCATGATAAAAGCATTCAATAAAATTATCCCCTTTGAGGAAGTTAATAAGCTCTAGTATAATTAATACGTAATATGCAAACTCCAGAAACACAGAAAAGTATTTTACTTATTGATGATGATAAGTTTTTAATTGAGATGTACTCGCTCAAGTTTAAAAATAGCGGGTTTGACGTGTATTTTGCTCTTGGTCCAGAAGAAGCATTAAAACAACTTAGAGGTGGACTTAGCCCAAGTATAATATTAATGGACTTAGTTATGCCTGCTATGGATGGTTTGGAACTATTGTCAGTTATAAGAAAAGAAGAATTGGCAAAGCAAAGTGTAATTATAATGCTTACAAATCAAGGTGTACCCGATGATATATCTAGAGCGAAGAAATTAAATGTAAATGGTTATATAATAAAGGCATCATCAATACCGTCAGAAGTATTAACTGAAGTAATAAGAATATATGAGTCTTCAAAAAAATAGTTATAAATAAAAATATGGAATATAAAAAAGAAATTGAAGAATTAGTATCGACTGTGGTTCATGAAGGGGCTTCAGATTTACACTTATCAGAGGGAAGGGTGCCTTCAATTAGAGTTTCAGGAAATCTCATACCACTTATAAAAAAGCCAAAACTTACTTCAGCTGATATGAGGGGTTTTGTAAAAGAATTTTTAAGTGAAAGAAATATGGCTATTCTTGAAAAAGAAAAAAGCGCAGATTTTTCTTATGGACTTACAAATGTAAGATTTAGAGGAAATGTTTTTTATAGACAAAGCATATTATCAATAGCACTTAGACTTATTCCAAAAAACATAAGAACACTATCTGAACTACATTTACCACCTGTACTAGAATCATTCACCAGAAAACCTCAAGGTTTCTTCCTTTGTGTGGGTCCAATTGGACAGGGAAAGACAACTACTCTCGCTTCACTTATAGAAATAATAAATCAATCAAGAAGTGAACATATATTAACAATAGAAGACCCAATAGAGTATCTTCATGATTCTCAAAAATCAATAATAGATCAAAGAGAAGTTGGTATAGATACACCGGATTTTCATTCTGCTCTTACTGCTATGTTCCGTGAAGATATAGATGTTTGTCTTGTGGGAGAAATGAGAGATATACAAACAATATCAACAGCAGTTACGGCAGCAGAAACAGGACATCTTATCTTTTCAACATTACATACAAATAACGCTGCTCAGACAATTAATCGTATAATAGACTCATTTCCACCTTCACAACAAGATCAAATTAGAATACAACTAGCAGGAAGTATGACTGGTATATTTTCACAGCGACTTATTCCTAGAGTTTCAGGAGGACTTATACCTGCTTATGAACTTTTGATAAATAATAATGCAGTAGCAAACCTTATAAGAGAAAAAAGAATTCATGAAATAAATACAGTAATTGAAACAAGTTCAGGTGAAGGAATGGTAGATATGAATAGATCACTAGCTGAACTTGTTCGTGCGGGAGAAATATCGGTAGAAAGTGCATTCTTAAATTCATTTAACCCAAAAACACTCGAAAGAATGTTATAAAATTATGTTATTTAACTATACAGCAGTAGACAATACAGGTGCTCAAAAAAATGGATCAATTGATGCTATTAATGTTGATATAGCTATATCATCACTACAGAGGCGTGGTTTAGTTATTACTGCAATAAATGAAGTAGATGGAGATAAGAGTATATTTTCAAAAAATATAGCATTTTTTGATAGAGCATCAAATAAAGATATAGTTATACTATCTAGACAACTTGCTACACTGTTTGAAGCACAAGTTTCTGCTTTACGTATATTTAGACTTTTATCATCAGAATCAGAAAATAAATTTTTAGGAAAATCACTTGCAATGATATCTGATGATATTCAGGGTGGTAGCTCTATATCTGAAGCAATGAGTAAACACCCCAAAATATTTACTGAATTTTATGTAAGCATGATAAAAGCAGGTGAAGAATCAGGAAAATTAAATGATACTTTCAACTATCTAGCAGATTATCTAGATAGAACATACGCACTTGTTACAAAAGCAAAAGGAGCATTGATTTACCCTGCTTTCGTAGTATTTACATTTATTACAGTTATGATACTTATGTTCACAACAGTTATTCCAAAAATCAGTGCAGTTTTAACTGAATCTGGACAAGATATACCAGTTTATACAAAGGTTGTACTTGGAATTAGTAATTTTTTTGTGGCTTACGGTTTTGTAATACTCGGTGTTGCTATAGTAGGTGGATTTATATTATTTAGATATATTAGAACAAAGGATGGTAAGGTGGCTTTTGATAAATTTAAATTAGCAATTCCTTATATAAGTACATTATTTAGAAAACTGTATCTTTCAAGACTTTCAGACAATATGAATACTATGCTTTTAGCAGGTATTCCTATGATTAGGGCTTTAGAACTTACTTCTTCAGTTATAAACAATACGGTTTATAAACAAATAATAGCAGATGCTGTAGAGGGGGTAAGAGCAGGTAAACCCATATCAGAATCTTTATCAGGAAATGGTGAAATTCCTGGAATTATGATTCAAATGATGAGAGTTGGTGAAGAAACAGGAGAACTTGGTAATATATTAAAAACTTTGGCAGCATTTTATTCAAGAGAAGTTACAACAGCTGTAGATGCTCTTGTTGATCTTATTGAACCTCTTATGATCGTTTTACTTGGAGGAGGTGTGGCTGTTCTTCTAGCATCTGTACTTGTTCCTATATACAATATCGCTTCAAATCAATAGTAAATATTAGTTATCCACATTGATATTTCTTGCATTCCTCGTATTTTGTTATAATAACGCCTATAAGAGTAATTAAAGGTTAAATTAATAGTAATTAAAAAATATGAAAAATTATTTAAACAGAGGTTTTACATTGATCGAATTGCTAGTTGTGATTGCAATCATAGGTATATTGTCTTCAGTTGT
>CAZFXF010000023.1:5368-8779 GCA_964522965.1 uncultured Candidatus Saccharibacteria bacterium | reverse complement strand
GCACTCTTTGATACTTTTTTAGGTATAGATATAGAAAACTGACTGTTTTCAGTCGTTTCCTTAAGTCTAAGAGTAGCTATTGTGCTATGAAAAGGTTTACCTTCATCAATAACTATATTGAAAGATGACTTATTTAGTCTCTTTTTCTTTGGGAGCATGTTATATAGCTATTTTCTTTCTACCTTTTGTTCTTCTGCGCTTTAGAACATTTCTTCCGCCACTTGTTTTTGTTCTAACTAGAAAACCGTGTGATTTTGCGCGCTTTCTTTTCTTTGGTTGATATGTAAATGACATAGTGAAAGTACTATATACCATAATTAACAAGTTATCAACATGTTTATTAAACTTGCACAAGTTTGCTATTTTTTAAACCAGTATATACTAGTAATATATTTTAATTTAATTTTCTTAAATTTATAAAAATAAATATGAATGATTTCAATAAATTATGGGAAAATGCTCTTCTAGAAATCAGTATTTCGGTTTCACCTGCAAATTTTTCTACTTGGTTTAATGATACTTATATATTAAAACAAGAAGAGGGTGTAATTTATCTTGGGGTACCGAACCCATTTACAAGAGATTGGTTGTATAAAAAGTTTCATAACACTATTTTAAAGGTACTAAGACAAATGGATGAACAGGTAAGAGGTCTTGAATATGTTGTTTTAAAAGAAAGTGAAAAAAGAAGGGTAGAGGAAAGAAAAAAGGCTCAACCAGCTCCTACAATATCTATTCCTCTGCAAGATTTCTATATAAATAGAGATGATAATTTAAACCCAAGATATATATTTGATAACTTTGTAGTTGGTCCATTCAATGAACTTGCTCATGCTGCTTCAAAAAGTGTAGTAAAAAACCCAGGTACTGCTTATAACCCTTTATTTATATATGGAAATGCTGGCCATGGTAAAACACACTTAATACAAGCAGTGGGTAATCATATAAAAAAGGAACATCCTCATAAAAAAGTATTTTATTTAACTTCAGAGAGATTTGGTTCAGAGTATTTTACTGCTCTTCAAAGTAATAAAGCTCAACAATTTAAAGAAAAATATAGAAAATACGATGTAATTATTATGGATGATGTTCAGTTCTTTGCAAGTAAAGAGAAATTTCAAGAGGAATTATTCCATTTATTCAACACTTTCCACGACACCAATAGGCAATTAGTATTTTCTTCGGATAAACACCCTCACTTTATACCTGGTTTAGAAGAAAGATTAAAATCTAGATTTAGTATGGGTATGATAATAGACATACCATCTCCTGATCATGAATCTAGAATGGCTATATTGAGAGCTAAAATGAATGTGAACAATATAATAGTGGAAGATAGTATTATAGAATTCTTAGCCTCAAATATAGAAAGTAATGTTAGGGAACTTGAAGGAGTAGCGAACGCTGTCGTTTGTCAGACTCAATTAAAAAATCGTCCTTTAAATATAAATGAAGTAAAGAATCTTATAAAAAACAGCACGAAACCTAAGAAAAATATATCTATAAAGGATGTAGTAAAGATAGTTTCTAGTTTTTACAACATTGACGAAGAGAGTGTATATGATAAAACAAGAAAGAAAGAAGTTGTTAAACCAAGACAGGTGATAATGTATATTTTAAGAGAAGATTTAAATATATCTTTCCCTTCAATAGGTGAAAAAATGGGTAGAAGAGATCATACAACAGTAATACACTCTTGTGAAAAGATAAAAGAAGAGATGAAATCAAATACTGTTTTAACTGAAGAAATATCTCAGATTAGATCTATGTTGTAATTGTTGATAACTTTGTGGATAAACTGTGTTTTTAACTTAATAACTTGTATATATATTTTGGATAAAAAAGGTATAAAATATACAAAGATAAAAGTTATTAAATTTAGGTCGAAAGTTATCCACTAGTCTCATATTAAAAATACGGCTTTAAATAAAGACATATTTGAGTTATCACCATATCCACAGGACTAATAGTAATAATAAATTAATATATAAATATATGAAGATAGAATGTGAACAAGGTAAGTTAAAGGAAGTAATCGATATAGCAAATAAGATTTCAGGTAAACATATGACTCTTCCTGTATTGTCATGTTTATTATTTCAAACAAATAAAGATAATACAGTTACTATAAAGTCTACCAATCTAGATATAGGTCTTGAGGTTAGTATACCTGCTAAAGTAAATGAACAAGGTACAGTAGCAATACCAAGTTCAGTATTATCTTCTTTTATTTCAAATATTCCGTATTCTGATAAACCTATAAAAATGGAAGTTAAGGATGGTAATATTAATATTTCAAATTCAAAAACATCAGGAATTATAAAATCCCAATCTCCCGATGATTTTCCTAGTATTCCTAGAGTAAGTTCAGATAATGTATTTAGTATTGATTCAATAGACTTTGTAAAAGGTTTAAAGTCAGTTTGGTATAGTTCTTCAGTTTCTAGTATAAAACCAGAATTATCCAGTGTGTATATTTATTGTGATGGAGAATATGTAGTCTTTGTTGCTACAGATTCATTTAGATTGGCTGAAAAGAAGGTTAAGATTAAAAAAAGTAAGGATTTTGAACAAATACTCATTCCCCATAAAAATATACCAGATATAATCAATGTTCTAGATAAAATAAATGGGGAAGTAGAAGTAACTCTGGATAAAAACCAAGTTTCATTTAGCTATAACAATACTTTTCTTGTCTCAAGAGTTGTTGATGGAGTATTTCCAGACTATAGACAAATTATTCCAAAACAATACACAACCGAAATAACAGTTCTAAAACAAGATTTTGTTAATACTTTAAAACTTTCAAATGTTTTCTCAGATAAATTCAATCAAGTTAATATTAAAATAGACCCAGAAGCCAAAATTTGCCAGATTAAGACAAAAAATAATGATGTAGGGGAGAATACCTCAATTATCGATGCAAGCATCACTGGCGAAGGTATAGAGATAAATTTTAATTATAAATATATTATAGATTGTTTTCAGTCTGTAAATTCTGATAGTGTAGTTCTTTCTTTTAGTGGTTTGAATCGTCCTATGGTAATAAAACCTCTTTCAGATCAAACATTTAGATATCTCGTAATGCCAATGAATAGGTAAAATAAAAATAAATGAAGAATATATCTGATTTTTTCTCTATTTTTAACAATAAAGCTTCAAAAGAAATAAATAAAAGATTAAAAATAATAGAAATAATTAAAAAACATACAAAAATTACTTTAGAAATGAAGGATATTGGTATTGTAAACAATGTAATTACTGTAAAATCAAGTCAAATTCTAAAAAATGAGATAAATATTAAAAAAACAAAGATACTAGAAGATATAAGACTAAATATACAGGAAAAAATAATAGATATAAGATAAATTAATTAGTTATCTCTATTGTATTTACTGATGTTTCAGCCTC
>CAZFXF010000023.1:0-5268 GCA_964522965.1 uncultured Candidatus Saccharibacteria bacterium | reverse complement strand
AGTGATTCACCAACAGGAATAAGACTAGACATACGCACTTTTGTATCTGAAAGTATATCTGATATTTGTCTAGCAACTTGGGGAGGAATACTTTCGCTAGGATCATTTATAGCTTCTTCAAGTACTTTACCACTACTATCCTCAACCTTTAATATTGCTCTATAGTTATTTCTAATACCATCATTTGCAAATACCCCATAAGCACTTGTAAGTTCAAGTAAAGAGACCTCACCACCTCCAAGAACTAGTGTTAATCCATATCTATTTGGATCCTTTAAACTAGTTATACCCATAGCTTTAGCGGTATTTAATGAATCTTGTATACCAGCTAAATATAAAGCTTTTACAGCAGGAACATTTCTTGAATGAGCTAAAGCTGTTCTTATAGGCATAGGACCTTCAAATATTCCATCGTATTCAACAGGGGAATAACATACTTTTTGATCAAGTTTATCTGATTTCGGTTTACTGTCAGGAGTACATTGACTTGAAAATTCAGTTTGAACGTCAAATAAAACAGTTTCTGGAGTATAACCTTTCATAAAAGCAGTAGCATAAACAAAAGGTTTAAAAGTAGAACCTGGTTGTCTGTATGCAGTTGCTACATTGAAGTTTCCATCGATTTTCTTATCAAAATAATCTCTTGAACCAACCATTGTTAAGATATCTCCATTTTTAGGATTAATAGCTACCATAGCTGTATTGCTTGCGTTAAACTGATTTTCTAGTGTTGGAGCAAAGTTCTTTACAACTTTCTCAGCTTTTTCTTGCATAGAATAATCCAAAGTTGTGGTAACTTTCAAACCACCCTCATCAACAATATCTTCACCATATTTTTTATTTAAATAGTCACGCACATACATAGAAAAGTGGGGAGCACGAATTCCATACGTATTTTTTTCTAGAAAAACGACCTTTTCTTTTACTGCTTGATCATATTCATTCTGATTTATATAACCCAATTCTTTCATTCTACTTAGAACTATTCTTTGTCTATCTTGAAGTTTTTTTAAGTTTTGACCATAAGGATTGTAAAAGGTAGGTGCTTGAGGTATAGCTGCTAAATATGCAGATTGAGCAATTGTTAAATCATTAGCACTTTTACCAAAATATGTTCTACTTGCTTCTTCTACTCCATATATATTTCCTCCGTAAGGTGATTCATTTAAATAAATAGAGAATATCTGATCCTTACTTAAAACCCTCTCAATTTTTAAAGATAAAATCCACTCCTTTAATTTTCTTGTAATTGTCTTATCTTTTGTTAAAACTGAGTTTTTTACTACTTGTTGAGTAATAGTAGAGCCTCCTTGAGCTAAACCCCCACCTAAAATATCAGCTAATATTGCTCTTAATATAGCTGTGGGCTGAATTCCTTTATGTTTGTAGAAATCATTATCTTCAATTGAAACAGTAGCATCCTTTATGTGTTTTGAAATACTATCGAAAGGTACAACAGTTCTTCTTGCATCACTATGAATATCATAAAGTAAGATTTCCCCAGTTCTATCGTATATTTTTGTTGATTGAGATACTTTTCTGGCTTCAAAAGCACTCAAGTCAGGTATTTTTATAGTAGTTAACCATATTATTATACTTCCTGAAATAAAGAAAAATAAAGCCAAAAATATGGATATAAGTCCTTTTATGTGTTTTTTTACCCAAGAAAAGCGCCTAAGCGACATGGCAGAATTGTACCATACATGGTAGATTATGTGCATGTTTTGGTCAAAACCTACAAAAGTTATAACAGATGAAAAATTAATAGATAATTTCTTAAATAGAGGAGTAGAAAATATATTTCCTAATAAAGATTTTCTTAAATCAAAATTAATAAAAGGGGAAAGATTGAGTTTTTATCTCGGAGTAGATCCTACAGGTTCTATGCATTTAGGGCATATGATACCAATGTTAAAACTGTCAGAGTTGCAAAAAATGGGTCATCAAATAATTCTTTTAATTGGTGACTTCACAGCTATGATAGGTGACCCTACAGATAAAAGCGCGGTAAGAAAACAATTGACTCGAGAACAAGTTTTAAAGAATTGTGAAAACTATAAAGAACAAGCAGGAAAAATTCTTGATTTTTCAGGACAAAATAAAGCAATGTTTAGATTTAATTCTGAATGGTTATCTAAAATGAATTTTTCTGATGTTCTGGAATTATCATCTCTGGTTACAGTAGAACAAATGTTAAAAAGAGATATGTTTGAAAAAAGAATTTCAGAAAGTAAACCAATTTTCATACACGAATTTATGTACCCACTTATGCAAGGGTATGATTCTGTAGCTATGAACGTAGATGGTGAAATAGGAGGAAATGATCAAACTTTCAACATGCTTATGGGTCGTGATTTAATAAAAACACTAAAAAATAAAGAAAAATTTGTAGTTGCAACAAAACTCCTAGTTGATTCAAACGGTAAAAAAATGGGTAAAACTGATGGCAATGCAGTAAGTATGGACCAAACACCCGAAGAAATATACGGAAGAGTTATGAGTTGGAATGATGATATTATAGTAAACGCTTTTGAAATTGCTACAAGACTTCCTATTGAAGAAATAAATAATATAAAGAAAATGATGGATAGTGGGGCAAATCCAAAACAATATAAATCTCTTTTAGCAAAAGAAATAATATCAATAATCCATGATAGAGATAGTGCAAATAGAGCAGAGAAGTCTTTTGATTCACTATTTAAAAATAAAGAAGTCCCAAGTGATATACTCGAATTAATAGTAAAAAAGGAGGAAACAATAAAGGATATAATAATTTCAAATAATATTGTTTCTTCAAATACTGAATGGAGAAGACTTATAAATAGCAATGCAATCACAGAATTCCCAAGTGAAAAAGTAATAAACGATCCTTATATAAAACTCGATAAAGATACAGTATTAAGAATTGGAAAAAAGAGGTTTGTTAAAATAATAATAAAATAAACAAAAAACCACATTATGTGGTTTTTTGTTTTATTATTCTTCCCATCTATCTCCAAAAGGGTTTACATCCTCTTCATCTATTCCTTCTTCCTCTTCATTTGAACCTAGTATATCCTCAACTTCTTCATCGTCTGCAGTTACAACAGCTTCATCATCTACCTCAATAATTTTTTCTTCCTCTTCTTCTTTACCTTTTTTCTTCAATTTTGTTTCTTTTGCTTTTGGCATAGATATTATTTTATTGAATTACTATTTATTATGAGAATAGTTGTAACAAAATGGAATATTTTTTGCAAATTTCTATTTCTGTGGAAAACTTCTGTGGCTATAAGCGAAGTGGGTTAGAGCAGTAGCTATAGCATCATATTCATCATCAATTATCTTATCTTTTTTTGAATTTATTTTAATTAATAAGGGTAACATTTTCATAATACTAGTTTTATCACTCTTACCATCCCCAGTAATAGCCATTTTTATTTGTAGGGGAGTGTATTCATATACCGGTATTTGGGCTAATAATGCTTCATATGATATTATTCCACGTGCTTCCGATACTCTCATCGCAGTCTTTTGATTTTTTGTTATAAAGAGCGTTTCTATAGCTAAAGCTTGTGGTTTGTATTCTTCGATAATGCTTCTAACTTTAAGTCCAATATTTAATAATCTATTATAAATTTCTTGTTTTGAATCAGTCGTAAAACACTCAGAATATATAAGTTTCTCTTTTTCTCCAGGTAATCTCTCAACTATAGCTAAACCAAGTCTATCGTATCCTGGGTCAATTCCAATTATTCTCATTTAGTAATTATACTACTCTGCGTTTGTAAATACTTCTTGTACCTCATCATTCTCTTCTAGTTCTTCAACCATTGCTTGAAGTTTCTCTATGTCAGTATCTTCAAGTGGCATGGTCATATTTGCTTTCCAACCCTCATGAGTTTTTGTAAAAGCCCAACTTGCACTACCTAGAGCAGCAAGTTCAGAACCGTGCTTTGATAATATATGTTTTATCTCTTGAGCAGCCTTATTTCTATTATCAGTTAAAGCCTCGATAAGAATAGCTGTGCCACCTGGACCATAGCATTCATACATTATTGTTTCCATACTTGCACTATTATCAGTACTTCCTTTTTTAATAGCTCTATCAATAGTATCGTTTGGCATGTTTTCTTTTTTTGCTTTTTCTATAGCTAGTGCCAAACCTGGAGATTTTAGATTTCCTCCAGCCTTTTTTGCTTCTACTGTAATATATCTTACTAATTTACCAAAAATTTTACTCTTTTGAGCATCATTCTTGGCTTTTTGGTGTTTAATTTTTGAAAATTTATTATGTCCTGCCATGACAATACATTAACAGATTTTAATTTTTTGTAAAAGAAAACACCGCTTAACGGTGAATTCGGTGATCCTGATTCATATTTGATAATCAATATTATCATTACCCTCACTACCATCATCCTTGGGTATTGGAATGGTTTTTCCTTTTTTACTCACGGTTTCTCCAATCATTGTTATAAGAGAAATGACCGAAAGTCCAATAATTGCAGAAAGTAGTGCTTTCAATGAAAATATTTTTATTATATATAAAGTAATTGTTAGTGTGCATAGAAGCACAATTGCTGAAGAAAACACTATACCATGTTTACTTTTCATATTTGGAACAATCCCTATAAAATATAAACTCTTTTATTTTTTATGTAAATATATCTATATTCTATCCAAATGTATTTTTGCTTTATCTGTAACTACTCTTCCACGAGACGTTCTTTCAAGTAAACCAAGTTGTATAAGATATGGTTCATAAACTTCTTCAACTGTAGCTTGTTCTTCAGATAGGGCAGCAGCTATGGTATTTAGACCTACAGGACCACCATTAAATTTATCTATAATAGTTTTCAGTATTTCTCTATCAGCATTGTTTAAACCTATATGATCAACTCCAAGCATAGATAGAGTTTTTTCAACAATATCTTTTGATAAATTACTCTTTTCTATTTGAGCATAGTCTCTACATCTCTTTAAGAAATAGTTTGCTGTTCTAGGTGTAAAACGACTTCTTTGGGCAATTGCGCTTACAGCATGTGGGTGAATATCTACACCTAAAATTTTTGCTGATCTATCAACAATATTTTCTATTTCCCTTTGAGAATAAAATTCTAGTTTAAATACTCCTCCAGAAAAACGAGAGCGTAAAGGAGAAGAAATCATAGCAATTCTTGTTGTTGCTGCTATGAGAGTAAAAGGTGGTAGTTCAAGTTGAATCGTACGAGCTGAAGGTCCTTTACCAATTATGATATCCAAGTTGCCTGATTCCATAGCAGGGTA
>CAZFXF010000022.1:0-9049 GCA_964522965.1 uncultured Candidatus Saccharibacteria bacterium | reverse complement strand
CTATACATATATTGTATCCCTTTAATCCTCTAATTATTTTTTCACAAACCATACTTCCATACTCAGAGTTTTTTCTAGCACCTACTACGGCAAGGATTTTAAAATCTTTATTTGGTAGACTTCCTTTTACATATATCTTTTCTGGAGGATCGTTTATCTGTTTTAGTAGAAAAGGGAAATCACTCTCATTTTTATGTATAGTCTTTATTTCCATATCCTAAAAATTTAGCATTTTAGAGATAAAGAAATGATAAAATCCACCTATTGACAATACATCTTTAATATGCTAATATAATCATGAATCCCACTCCATATCAATTGGTGAGGGAAAAAAGAACATTAACGTCAGCATGGCATGGAGGTGCTATGAAGAATCAAGTGCAGTTTGGTGTAATCACAAAAGTCTGCGAGGGCTATGCCTTCGCAAGGGTGATGGACAATGCTGGGACTGTTACAGCCAAGGAAGTATATCTTGGCTCGAGACAGTTCGTCGTTGTCGATGAGACAAGGCCAATACCCTGGCTCACGGATCAGCGGGACGAAATGACTCTTCCGATGAAGGGCGATTTCATTGCCTTCCTTTACAACATAAACCCAGTTCACACTGGTGGCGCCACACCCGCTTATAAGTGGGGGGGTTCTGTCAAACGGTGACGCCACCTCAGAAGGTGGATACAACGGCCCCCTCATGGAGGTCGATGAACCTTATCCTGCAGAGGATAATGAGCTTGAGATGCTCGCACGAAGTGCTTGTGGAAGGAATACCGGTACAAGCCACATTGCTGGCTATACCGATACTCACCGTGGTCGTTCCCGTCACAGGAACCCCAACAGGCGCCATCGCCAGGCAGCTTAAGGTAAGCAACAGCCTATATACAAATGTTGCACGAGGTCGGAGGATTTTATATCTCTCCGGCCTTTTTATTTTATTTTGCCTAGTAATGACTTTTCTGATACTATTTGAATATAAATTTACCAAAATGTTAGATATAAAATTCATCAAAGAGAATAAGGATATTGTAAAACAAGGTGCCATAAAAAAGCATGTCAAAATTGATATAGATGAACTAATAGGTCTTGATGATACACGCAGAGCTCTACTTACAGATATAGAAAAGAAGCGTGCAGAACAAAATGCTATGAATAGCAAGATTCAAAAGGCTAGTGATGAAGAGAGAAGAATACATATTGAATCAATGAAACATGTAAAGGCTGGACTTGAAGAAGAAGAGGAAAAGTTAAAAGAAGTAATGAAAAAGTGGCAAACACTAATGCTTCAAGTTCCAAATGTACCAGATATGTCTGTTCCCGATGGAGATACCGATGCAGAAAATAAAGAGATAAAGACTTGGGGAGATAAAACAAATTTTAATTTTGAACCAAAAGATCATATTGAACTTATGACAGCTCTAAAAATGGCTGATTTTGAAAGAGGAGCAAAGGTACATGGTTTCAGAGGATACTTTTTGATTGGAGATGGAGCTAGACTATGTTTTGCAATATGGAATTATGCAATGAAGTTTTTTGGAGATAAAAACTTTATGCCTATTATGACTCCAAGTATAGTAAGAAAAATAGCATTATATGGTACAGCACATCTTCCTGGTGATGTTGAAGATTTTTATATGACACAAGATGGAGATGTATTATCAGGAACTGCCGAAGTTCCTCTAATGTCATACCACGGTGATGAAACTCTAGATAGAAATGAATTACCAAAACGTTATTTGGGCTTTTCACCATGTTATAGAAGAGAAGCAGGTTCACACAGCAAAGACGTAAAAGGTCTTATTCGTGTACATGAATTTTTCAAATTTGAACAATTAGTTTTATGCGAAGCTAGTCATGAAAAATCTGTAGCAATACATGAAGAATTAAATAGAAATACAGAAGAATTTATAGAATCACTAGGTATACCATATAGAACAGTATTGAATTGTGGTGGGGATCTAGGTCTTGGACAGGTAAAGAAATACGATATAGAACTTTGGGTGCCAAAAGAGGGTAAGTATAGAGAAATTTCTTCTGCTTCATTCTTCCATGATTTTCAATCAAGAAGACTAAATATTAAATATAAAGATGAAGAAGGAAAGTCTCGTTTTGTTCACTCACTAAATTCTACAGCCATACCAACTCCTAGAATACTTGTTTCTCTAATAGAAAATTTCCAGCAACCAGATGGAAGTATAAAAATTCCAGAAGCTCTACAACCATATTTCGGTAAAGATAAGATTTCATTACCTTTAAAATAATTATAGTGTAATTATGTATGTCTATTTATAAACGTACAAAATCAATACGTTCTCCAAAATATCTTGAAAAAAAACGAAAGACTCGGTTAATACTTTCTATACTTATACCAATAGCTAGTTTATCAATTATTTCAGCTTTTATACTTTTATTGAGATTGCAGTGGTTTAGAGTATATGAAGTTAGTATTGTTGGTATAAAGGATAATGGTTTGAGTTCAAATGTTATTCAAACTATGAATGGAAGTTATTTTAAACTAATTCCAAAAGATAGTAGTATTATTTTGCCAAAATCAGAAATTATTAAAAATCTTAAAAATAGTTTTAAAAATATAGAAAATATTGATATATCAAGACAAGGTTTAAATAAAATAATTATTAATATAAAATCAAAGGATTTAGTAGCAATACTTTGTGATGGTTTTGAAGGAGATACTGATCAAAAGTGTTATTCAATAGATGAAGAGGGAAATATATTTTCTGAATATGATGGTGATTTAAATAATCCAGATTTAGATAAATACTATACTTCTTCAACTACAGATAATGGAATAATTGGTACAAAGTTTGTAAGTAAACAACGTTTAATAGAGTTTAATAATTTCTTTAAAGGTCTATCAAGTATAGGTATTTCACCTTTGGGTATACTTATAAATGATGGAGGTCAATATGAATTGTATATAAAAGATAAAAGTTTGGATAAAGTATCATCAAGTTCTATTACTGTTTATATGGATGATAAGAATTCATTAACAAAAATACTTTCAAATTTCCAATTATTCTGGAAGAATTATAAAAATTCAAATAATAAGAATGAAGAATTTGATTATATTGATATGAGATTCGGTAATACTGTATTCTATGCAACAAAAAAATAGAGAGAATTTTTTCTTTTCAATATTAACAGCTATTGCTACAGGACTTACTATTTCTTTAGTTTTAGTTTTTTTAATTAAATATAGTAAAAATATTTTTAATTCTATTAATGTAAAAAAAACCAATACAGCAAGTATAAATGAAACTAAAGACTATACACAAAATGAAGAAGATGAAGATCAAACCTATATTTCAAAATTTAGTAGAGCATATATTTATTCAAGAGAATATGAGGGTGAAGTAATAGAGAAAGCACAGGATTCTTTACCAAAGAGTTATAAACAAGGTGAAATAACAGCAAAAGCATTTGGTGTTATTGATCTAGATAGAGATATAACTCTTTTAGAAAAAGAATCTGGTACACATTTTCCTATTGCTTCTATAACAAAACTTGTAACAGCAGTAATTGCAAAAAAACTTATAAATGAACATAGTTTAATAGAAATTACAGATAAGGTTCTTGCTTCAAATGGAAGCTCGGCTCATTTTAGACTTGGAGAAAAATTTAGCTATGATGAATTGTTATATCCGCTTTTAATGGTTTCAAGTAATGATTCAGCTGAAGCTCTGGCTCAATCATACGGTAGAAAAGAATTTATAAAAGAAATGAATAATTGGGCAAGTAATATTGGTGCATATCAAACATATTTTAAAGATCCATCAGGTTTATCTCCAGAAAATGTTTCTACAGTTCATGATCTTGTAATAATTGTTAAATGGATACTTGAACATGATCCTGATATTTTTGATACTACAATGATTAAGTCAAAACAAATAAGATTGCATAATTGGGTAAATCCAACACATTTTTTAAATTTAACATCTTATGCAGGTGGTAAAAATGGATATTTACCAGAAGCTGGTAGAACATCAGTAAGCCTTTGGAGACTTGGTAATAATAAAAGACTTTATTTATCAATAATACTAGGAAGTTCAAATAGGGATGCTGATACACTAAAGGTACTTGACCTATCATTAAAATAGTTTTACTTTTTCAAATTTTAATGTAAGGTATATATATGAATTTTTGGCAAAAACTGAAAAAACCTATATTTGTCTTGGCTCCAATGGCCAATGTTACTGATTCTGCTTTCAGAAAAGTAATAGCAAAGTATGGAAAACCTGATGTTATTTGGACTGAATTTGTTTCAGCAGATGGCCTTATTTCTCCAGGAAGAAAAGTCCTTTTAAAGGATTTGGAATTTACTGCAAAAGAAAAACCTATAATTGCTCAGCTATTTACAGGTCATCCTGAAGCAATGGAAAAGGCTTGTAAACTTGTCGAAAAACTTGGTTTTCAAGGTATTGATATAAACATGGGTTGTCCTGATCGTTCAGTAGAAAAACAAGGTGGTGGAGCAAGTATGATTAAAAATCAAAAAAATGCTCTTGCTGTTTTGCAGTCTGCAAGAAAAGGTGCTCCCAATATCCCAATATCAGTAAAGACAAGAATTGGATATAATAAAAATGAAATAAATACTTGGATAAGATTTTTACTCGAACAAAAACTTCCTGTTTTAACAGTTCATCTACGCACTAGAAAAGAAATGTCTTTGGTTCCTGCACACTGGGAATATATGAAAGACATAATTGCATTGAGAAATGAAATTAGTCCAGAGACTTTGATAATAGGAAATGGTGATGTGAGTTCACTTTCACAAGCAAAACAATATATAGAAAAATACGGTTGTGATGGAATAATGATAGGAAGGGGAATATTTGGTAATCCTTGGTTTTTTTCTGGTAGAGAACAAAGTGAAATTAGTATAAAAGAAAAATTGGATGTTTTACTTGAACAAAGTAAACTTTTTGAAAAGAACCTGGGTAAAGTAAAGAGTTTTGCAGTAATGAAAAAACATTTTAAAGCATATATAAGTGGTTTTGAAGGAGCAAAAGAACTACGTATAAAGTGTATGGAAGTAAATAATAGTAAAGAACTAGCAAAGATTTTTAAAGACTATATCAAAGAAAATAATTTATAATTGTGGATTTATTATTTGACTATTTTTAATTTAGGAATAGTATTATATCCGGCAGGTCTTTTCAAGGAGGTATTGCTGGGATGGTCTTCTCGGATTGTTGCAAAAAGGGAAGCTCGTGTATTCATATGCAAGCTGAGTTCCACGAGTTTTAATAAAGACCTGCCGATTTTTCTTGATTTTGCTCGACTCGAGACAATCGAGCTAGAAAGGAGGTGCGTCGGTTGCGAGAATTCTCTATCGGAGGGGATTCTGCTGTTATTCGTTGCGCGAAGAGGTTAACCTGACGGTGTCCTGAAAAATGAATACTGTCATAAAGACTATGAAGAAAGGCATAGTCACGCATGAATTTTGGTGTGCACAGCCGGGTGAAGATGTTGATTGCATCGTTCTTCACCCGGCTTTTTTATTTGCTTTTTATTACCCAAAATATTTGTGATACAATAACTTTATGTCACAAGTTTTATACAGAAAATACAGACCAGAAAAGTGGAGTGAAGTAATAGGTCAAGATCATATTGTTTCAGTACTAAAATCTTCAGCAGAGAAAAATAGTATTGCTCATGCATATTTATTTTCAGGAACTAGAGGAACAGGAAAGACAACACTAGCCAGAATATTTGCAAAAAGTTTAGGAATAACTCCAAACGATATATATGAAATAGATGCAGCTTCAAATAGAGGTATAGATGATATAAGAGAGATAAGAGATGGAGTACATGTATTACCTCTAAATTCACCTTATAAAGCATATATAATAGATGAGGTACATATGCTTACAAAAGAAGCATTCAACGCTTTATTAAAGACTTTAGAGGAACCACCAAGTCATGCAATTTTTATACTAGCAACTACAGAAACTGATAAAATACCAGAAACTGTAGTTTCAAGATGTCAGGTTTTTAGTTTTAAAAAGCCAAGTCAAGATATTTTAAAACAAAGCATAACTAGTGTTGCAAAAAAAGAAGGGTATAGTATAGATCCAAGTGCTAGTGATCTTATATCTATTCTTGCAGAAGGATCATTTCGTGATGCTCTGGGTATTCTTCAAAAGATTTTAGGTAGTGTAGAAAATAAAAAGGTAAGTTTAAAAGAAGTAGAAGATATAACAGGAGCACCAAAGAGTACATTGGTATTTTCTTTTATACAAGGTTTGGTTTTTGGAGATAAAGAAAAATCTCTTATTGCTATTCAACAAGCAAAACAAGATAATATTTCTATGAAAATATTTCTCGCTCTTATTTTAGAAAAAGTAAGATTAATTATGTTGATTTCAAATTCTCCCAGTTTAAAGGATAAAATAAAGTCAGAAATTGGTGAAGATGAATTCAAAATTATCTTTGAACTAGCAAATAATAAAGATTCAAAATTAAAATCAGGTCTACTTATAGACTTACTTAAAGCCTATGAAATGATAGGTAAGTCATATATAGAAAGCCTCCCTATTGAACTAGCAGTTATTGGTATGACTAATCAATAAAAGTAAGAGCTTTACCTTTTTTATTTCCACGTCCTGTTCTTCCTATACGGTGAACATAGTCTTCATGACTCTCAGGAATGTCATAGTTAATAACATGACTTATATCATTTATATCTAGACCTCTAGCTGCAACATCAGTTGCTACAAGGACTTGTATTTGATGATTTTTAAATGATGTAAGAGTTTTTTGTCTATTTGCTTGAGTTTTATTTCCATGAATTGAACCAGCTTTGAAACCTTTATCTAGTAGAGCTTTTGATATTTTTTCTGCACCGTGTTTTGTCTGTAAAAATACTAGAACTTTATTGAATTCTTTTTGTCCAAGTAATTTTACCAATTCATCTAGTTTTCTTTCTCTAGGTACTTTTACGACATCTTGTTCAATATTCTTTGATATTTCTTGAGTTTTTACAGATATAACTAAAGGATCCTTTAGAATTTCTTTCATTAATCTTTCTATTTCTATAGAAAGTGTAGCTGAAAAGAATAAACAATGCTTTTCTTTTGGCATGCTATTCATTACATATTTCATATCATGTATGAAACCCATATCAAGCATTCTATCTGCTTCATCCAATACTACAGATTTGAAACTCTTTAAATCTATTATTCTTCTATCTATAAGATCCTTTAATCTTCCTGGAGTACCTATTACGAAGTTATGCATTCTTCTCAGATCACTTATTTGAGCATGTATACTCATTCCACCAACACAAGAAACAGAGTATATAGGCATACCTTTTACGAAAGCTCTGAGTTCATCCTGTATTTGTTGAGCTAGTTCACGAGTAGGTACTATTATAAGTATTTTTTCATCATGATTAAGTATTACCTTATTTATTAGAGGAATAAGGAAAGCTGCTGTTTTCCCTGTACCTGTATTGGCCATACCAACAACATCTTTACCCATAAGTATTTGTGGAATAATACGATCTTGTATAGGAGTAGGGAAAACGAATTTTCTATCAGCTATATTATTCTTAAGTCTTTGATCTATTTTAAAATCATTAAAACTATGTTCAGGAGTAAATACCTCTACTTTTTCTGTAATTACAACTTTATTTATGAACTTTGAAACATCAATAGCTTTTCTACGAAAACCACCACGACCACGAGAAAAACCACGGCCCGATGAATTACCACCATTACCACCAAATGACTGCTTATTATTAAATTTTCCACCAAATCTCTGTCCAAATTTAGGCTTATTGTTTCCGAAACGAGGTCTATTATTAGAGCTAGAATAGGAATTCTTATTTGAATTATTCATTACTCAAAAGTATATTATAAAAACAAGAATTTGTCAAAGATTTTTAAAGTATAGATATAAATATTATGATTGCTATCAATATTCTATATATTCCAAAACTAGTTAATGAATGTTTATTTATATAAGAAATAAAGAATTTTATACTTATAATCGCAGTAATAAATGAAAAAAAGAAACCAAGAGATAATGAACCTAGGTTATCACTACTGAAAAGTGAATAGTTTTTTAACAAATCATAAACACTAGCAGCAAGTATAGTAGGTACTGCCAGTAAAAAAGAAAATTCTACTATTGATTCTTTTTTTAAACCTAGTAATCTACCTGAAACAATAGTCGCTCCAGATCTTGAAACTCCTGGTATTACAGCAAGGGACTGAAACAATCCTATAAGTGCAGTTTTTGTATAACTTAAACTGTATATATCAAGTTCACTTTGCTGATCTTTATTCTTAATAAATTTTTCAAAAACAATAAGGATAATTCCTCCGATAAAAAGGGAAGATAAAGTCACTATAGTATTGCCGATAAGATATGACTTTATTAATTTATAAAGTATAAAACCTATAATTGCTGTTGGTATAAAAGCCACTACAATTTTCTTGAATATTTCTTTATCCAAGAATTTTCTCCAATAAATTGCAATTACTGCAAGCATTGCTCCAGATTGTATTGCTATTTCAAAACTCTTAACAAAGTCAGTTTGTGCTATTCCAAGTAAACTCGATGTAAGTGAAATATGTGCTGTAGATGATATAGGTAAAAATTCCGTAAGACCCTCTACTATTCCAAGTATTATTGAATGAAGTGGTGACATGTATGTATTGTAACAGATTAAATATAAATAAAAAAAGCGCGTAAAATAAATCAACCACCTTTATGGGTGGCTGATTTATTTTAGAGTAATTTAATAAAAACGATTATGACAAATGCTTTGAAACTAGCTTTGTCATTTCAAACATGCTTACTGTAGCTTTTCCTCCGAATACTTTCTTTAGAGCTTCGTCTGCATTTATATTTCTCTTATTCTTTTCATCTTGTAGCTTCTTACTCTTTATATATGCCCAAAGCTTTTTTACAACTTCTGAACGAGGCATAGGTCCTTTACCTACAACAGCAGCTAGGTCAGCGCTAACTGTTAGAGGTTTCATAAATGCAGAATTTGGTTTTGCCATATTTTTATTATTATTTTATAACG
>CAZFXF010000021.1:7923-9282 GCA_964522965.1 uncultured Candidatus Saccharibacteria bacterium | reverse complement strand
TATATACGCATATTACAGATAGTGAATTAAAGAAAGTACATCAAAAGTTTCATAGGAAGGGGTAATAAGTGTTTTATTTATCATATATGATATTATTTCCTCATGAACATAATATCTTGGAATGTGAACGGTTTGCGTGCAAACGTTAAAAAAGGTGGATTTGACTGGTTTTTAAAGAAAAGTCCAGATATATACTGTATACAAGAAACAAAATCTCACCCAGATCAATTGGATGAAAATGTTAGGAATCCTAAGGGTTATTTTGCATATTTTGATCATTCAAAAGAAAAAAAAGGATATAGTGGAGTTGCAATATACACAAAGATAAAGCCAGAAAAGGTTGAATATGGTCTTGGTATACCTGAGTATGACCAAGAGGGACGATTTCTAGCTCTATTTTTCAAAGATTTCATACTCATAAATACCTACTTCCCTAATGGGGGTAGTGGTCCAGACAGACTAAAATACAAACTAGAGTTTTATGATGAATTCTTAAAATTCATTAATAAGCATAAAAAATCAGGAAAAGAAATAATATTTTGTGGAGATATCAATACTGCACATACAGAAATAGATCTAGCCAGACCAAAAGCAAATGAAAAAAACACTGGTTTCTTACCTATAGAGAGAGCTTGGATAGATGAAGTTATACAATATGGTTTTATAGATGTTTGGAGAAGTTTGAATCCAAATAAAAAAGATTGTTATACATATTGGGATATGAAAACATTTTCAAGAGAAAGAAATGTTGGTTGGAGAATTGATTATTTTTTTGCAACACAAGGAATATTTAAAAAAATAGAAAAAGCAAAAATACTAAGTGAAATAATGGGTTCTGACCATTGTCCAATTGAAATTATTTTAAAGGACAAATAAATATAAAGGACTTATCCACAGTTTTCATTTAAATGTCCTTTACATGTCTTTTACACTTGCTATAATAATCCCAGATCAGTTTGAAAGTTAAATATCTGTTAGGTTAAACCAAGGAAATATCTAATAGATAAAAATTATTTTCGAACAATTGTTCTTTGTAAAAAAATGGGTAGTGTACTCTTTAGTTTTTTACATCTGAAAAATTGTTTATTTTTTTTATTACCTCAAGTAGAGGTAATACCGAAGGCAGCCCTTGTTTGGGCTATGGCTTGAGACGTTTGTCTTCCTAACTTACAACTAGTCACCTTATCTGGGTGGCACCTAAATTTATTGAAACATATCACGTCTTCTCCCACGCTCGATCTTGACGGTCAGTTCTTCATTAGCTCTTTTGACAATTTCCAGATGTACTCTAAAAACCGCGTTTTGATGCGATTTCATGTAACCTCTGGAAATCGACGTCATACGCGGTTTTCTTATTGT
>CAZFXF010000021.1:0-7823 GCA_964522965.1 uncultured Candidatus Saccharibacteria bacterium | reverse complement strand
TATTTAGTTCTGGTTTGTCTAAAACCTCTTCTAATAAAGCATTTAATATATAACCAATCTTTGGTCCAGGAGTTTCATGTGTAACTTCCATTATCCCCTTTCCATCTATTTTAAGCATTCCTACGCTTATTGGATCGTGCATAGCTTGTTCTACCATAGCTTTATACTTCCTTAATCTATAAGGGTTTTCTTTGGGCCTTCCAGTTCCTATGCGGTCACATATACGTAAATTCATTAAATCCCATATATTATCTTTACCTACGTTGTTTATCATTCTTCTTACAGCGGATAGTGTTATTGTTTCTGTATCAGAGAAAAACATATGCCATCTTATCATTGTACATACCTTATCTATTGTTTTCGTTGGAAACTTCATCCTTTCCAGTATTGCTTTTGTTACACGTGAACCTACAACTTCATGGTTATAGAATGTAATTTGACCAGTTTCACGTGAAAATCTCTTTGTCTCAGGCTTTGATATATCATGAAATAGAGCTGAAAGCCTTATTTCAATAGGCCAATCCTTATCCGCTGCATGCTGGAGACTTCTCAATAGGTGTTCATATACATCATAAGCATGCGCTTGATTTTGTGTAACACCCTTAGCTTTATGAAGTTCAGGTAGTATAATTTCAAGTATTCCTAGTCTGTACAAAGTATGTATTCCCTCTTTAGGTTGTTTAGACATTAAAATTTTAACAAATTCATCTCTAATTCTCTCACTAGATATCTGTTTTAAAAGTATTTTATCCTTATTTATAGCCTTTTCAGTATCAATGTTTAACGTGAAACCAAGTTCTGTTGCTAAGCGACCAGCACGCATCATCCTTAAAGCGTCTTCATTGAAGCGTAGAGATGCGTCACCAACTGATCTGAGTACTTTGTCCTTTATGTCCTTTAACCCACCGTATAAATCAATTATGTCCTTTATAGACCCATTTGATAAACTCATTGCCATTGCATTTACTGTGAAGTCTCTTCTCTTTAGATCTTGTTCTATACTTTCTCCAAATTTAATTTCATCTGGGTGTCTAAAATCACTATACTTCCCTTCTACTCTATATGGAGTTATCTCAATTACTTTTAGTTTTTCATTTTTTGTATCTTCATTCACTACAGCTACGGTTCCAAAGCTGTTTTCATAGAAAGTTTTTTTGAATAATGGGATTATTTGTTCTGGTTTAGCATTTGTAGTTATATCCCAGTCTTTTGGTTCCCTACCAAGTAATATATCTCTTACACAACCACCCACTAGATATGCTTCAAAACCACCCTTTTCTAGTGTCTCTATAGCACTTACCACCTCAGCAGGTATAACCTCATTTAATAATTGAGTATGTTTCATGTGAAAAGTCTAGCATTTTACTCAATAAATTTCAATATTGTACATATATATGCTATTATATAATTACAATATGTCTATTCGAAATAGAGATAAAGCAATACTTTTAAGAAGAGAAGGGAAAACTTATACTCAAATAAGTAGTGAACTTGGTATTTCAAAATCCAGTGTTTCTTTGTGGTTGAAGAATTATAAACTTACAGAAAGCGAACTTGCTATCATAAAAGAGAATATAAAGAATAGGGTAGAAAAGGGGAGAATGAAGTCAAAAATCAGTATTAGATCTAGAAAGGTCTTTGCGGATAAGACTTTATACGAACAAGCTAATAAGATTTTCTTGGGTTTTGTGAACGAAGCAATGTTCTGTTATGGACTAGGTTTATATGAAGGTCATGGTAATAAAACATCGAATTACTATAGTTTCACACATAAAAACCCTGAAATTCATAAAATAATGCTAGTTTGGATGAATAAATACCTTTCAATAGATAAAGAAAAGCTAAAGTTTAAAATTTATTTAGGATTAAATGATGATTATGTTAATACTGTTGATTTCTGGTCACAGTATTTGGATATACCTGAAGAAAGTATTAAGGTATATGCATATAAAAGAGGGGATAATGACTCAAAAAAGGGCGATCACACTAAAGGAATAATGTCAGTGATGTATAATGATGTTAGTATTATTTTAAAGGTATTAGCTTGGCAAAAGATGTTAATAAAGTATTATGGTTAGGTTAATGCTTCCGTGGTGAAATGGATATCATACCGGTCTTCGGAACCGTTGTTGGGGGTTCGAGTCCCTCCGGAAGCACAAAATATTAGTTTTATATTTAAAATAGTGGATTTTTTTGCAATAAAATATTATATTTAACTTGTTAAGTTTATTTGCGGGTATCGTTTAGTGGTAGGACACGTCCTTGCCAAGGATGAGGTAGGAGTTCGATTCTCCTTACCCGCACATTTTGTTTCATTTCAGTTTCGTATCTACAAGGACAATTGTGTATAACTGTGGATAACTTTGTGGATAGTGTTTATAAGAGACAGAAAATATGGCTTATAATCGTGTCTCTGACCTTTGTTTATGACCTAATACAGTGTTAATAAAATTGTGGAAAAGAATAAAAATAACAAAGAAATAGGCCGTATAGGTGAAGATATTGCATGTAAATATCTTATAAAGAACAATTTTCTTATAATAGACAGGAATTATGCAAAAAAGTGGGGAGAAATAGATATTGTGGCTAGTAAAAAGGGTATTTTGCATTTTATAGAAGTAAAAAGTATAAATAGCAAAATAGGGTATAGGCCAGAGGAAAATGTCCATGAAGTTAAGATAAAAAGATTAAGAAGAGTCATACAAACTTACCTAGTAGAAAGAAAATACGGTCTTGATGCATTGTTCGAATTCCATATTGCAGTAGTATATATGAACACAAATACTAGACTAGCAAAAGTGTCTTTTATGGAAAATGTGATATTATAGCTTTTTGTAGGGTATTTATTTGTTTTATCGGAGTGTGGTGTAACGGTTAACATTCCTGTTTTGGGAACAGGCGACTCCGGGTTCGAATCCCGGCACTCCGACATTTGTTTTTATATCATCTGTAATTTATTTAGTATTTAGCAGAGTTTCTGTTTAATATTTTGGTCTTGAACTTTTATGATGTAAAATAGAAGGGAAATGAAAATAAATAAATCTCCCTGGATACATCAACTTGATCCAGAAAGAAAACCTATACCACTTGATAAAGATATCGATACCGATATTGCAATTGTTGGTGCAGGTATTGCAGGTATATCTACCGCTTTCTTTATTTTGAAATATACAAATAAGAAAGTTGTAGTATTAGATCAGGGTAAGTTAGCACACGGAGCAACAGGGCATAATGCAGGGCAAGTAGTTGCAAGATTTGAAAGACCTATATCAGATATTGAAAATGAATTTGGTTTTGAAATGACAAAGGACGCATTGCATTTAATGGAAAATTCATGGTCACTGTTCGAAGAGATATTTAATGATTCAAAAATAGATATATCACTGTCAAAAGTTACTGGTTCCAGGGGGTATACAAGCTTATATCAAGTTTTAATTGCCTTAAAGGATAGGGAAGTTGAAATAAGATCAGGAATTACTGTTGGAGATTTTTTTATAAGTGATAATGCACCTTTTGTTAAAAGTATACCTAATATATTTTCTAGTTTATATAAAGTTGTTCCACAGCAAGTTATATTAAATATGCTTGAAACTAGTGATAAATCATATTATTCAGTTGCTACAGATAAGGTTGCATGTGTAAATTCTGCTCTTTTGTGTCAGGAAGTAGTAGGATATTTGTCTAATAAATATAAGGATAGATTTAATATATATGAGAACACTTCAATAAAGAAAGTGGTTTTAAAAAAAGACAAAGCAATTTTAGATGCAATTAAACATACTGTAAATGCAGAAAGGGTTGTTTTGTGTACAAACGGTTTTGAAAAGTTAGAAATTTTTAATGAACATGGTTTAGAAATTGATAAAAAGTTCCATCATTTAGTTAATGGAAAAGTAGGTTATATGTCTGGTTATTTGGAAAATATGAATAAAAAACCTACAGCTTTAGCTTACTTTAGTGATGATTCAGATCCACGTAGTGATGATCCATATTTTTATTTAACAAGAAGAGTACATGATATAAAAGATGAAAAACATAATTTAGTATGTGTTGGAGGTCCAGAATTATCGATTGAAGATAGGGAAGATTATTTATTTGATTATGATTATCCAGAAAAAATTCACCAAGATATTGATGAATTTATAAAAAAGACTTATCAAATAGATCCAAATAAGAAAATTGATTATCAATTTACTTGGCACGGACTTATGGGTTACACACCAAATCGCATTAGATTAATAGGTGAAGAACCAAAAAATAGGGTGTTATTGTACAATCTTGGCTGTAATGGAATCGGTATAATTCCTTCTGTTCTTGGTGGAAAGAGAATATCAAAGATTATTGCGGGAGATAAAGTCAGACCATCTATATTTGATCCTAAATAGGGGAGTAGCAAAAAAATAGAATTCTTGATAGTATAACCGTGTTCGATGTTTTATATGCGGGACTAGTTTATCGGTAAAATAACAGTTTTCCAAACTGTGGTGGGGGGTTCGACTCCCCCGTCCCGCACCAAAATTGATGGAAGAAAAACCTCTTGTAATAATAAATGGAGTTGAAGGACTTATAGGTACAGGTTTAGCATACATTTTTAATGAGAATGGATATAAAATTTGTGGTTTGTATAATGAAGGACAAGGCGTGAAAGATAAAATTAGAGGCTTAGAATTCAATAAATTTGTAAATATAGTCTCAATAGGTGATACATCAAATGAAGAGAATTGTAATAATATATCTAATATTATAAATAGCAATGGTTCAGATAGCATAATATATATACATGCTCTAGGTGTATATCCTTTAGAATTAGCATCTGTAAAGCATATTAATAAAATATACACTAGTGATGATGAGGTTGAAGATATGATCGAAGAACTGAGTTATAAGAGTTTTGTTTCAATGGTTAATTTTTTATCTAGGTCAAATAAAAAGGTAAAAGTGGTATTTTTTGGTATTTTAAAAGATAAGTATTATAAGATTAAATATGATAAATGGAGGGATATATTTGATAATGTTAAGAAATATATAGATAAAATGTTAAGTTCTAATAATAATTTAAGTTTTACTATTCTAAATTTATCTTCTGTGATAACAGAAAACATATTACCTGTAAATAATATGGTAAAAATAGAAGGGGAAGTAAATGAATTTTATCTATATAAACAAAAAGATTTTATTAAAGAGATATATTATGAAATATATGGTAAGCAACAAAATAGTCTTGTAGAAAAAGATATATATGACAGAACTGAAGAGAATATATACTATTACTAGTTTTCAAAACAAAAAACCGCTATATGCGGTTTTTTGTTTTGTCTAGACTTTTTTATTTTACTAGATCTTTTAGAGCCTTAGCAGCACGAAACTTTGGAACATTCATGGCTGGAACCTTTATAGTTTCTCCAGTTCTTGGGTTTCTAGCATCTCTAGCTGCTCTCTGTTTTACTGAGAATATACCTAGACCTGCTATAGATACTTCTTCCCCTTTCTTTAGAGATTCAACTATAGAATTTATCATAGTTTCTACAGCTTGCTCTGCTTGAACCTTTGTTCCTCCTAATACTGCGTGAACTGCATCTACAATTCCTGCTTTATTCATATTTTATTTAATTATTCTAGTAATAACTTATTTGTAAATAAGTCGTAACCTCATGAATATTATATAATTTTGCATTATTTCGTGCAACAAGCATGATATTTGACAAAATTAATCAATGTTATATTATATTCTGTAAACAAAAGCACAAAACAATATAAAAAGGGAGGAAATATGTCCAGATCATCATGTAGAGAACATGATATAAATGGTTCGAATATGGAAGGCTACTTTAGAGGGGTTAGGGAATTTTTTCCACGAGGTACCTTTGATGAGTTAAATGATTTTTATGTATCCACCGATCCTACATGGGTAAATTCTACCTGTTCGCCTAATTTGGAGTTTGTATCGGAACTTTCTCGTCTTCGATTCAGGATCCGTAGACTCAAATTGGAAATTGAAGAAGTTTCTAGTTATCTTTCAAACCTTAGTGGTAATACTCAGTACAAAATGAAAGTTGGGCATAAACTGTTAGAAGAATTGTCTTTTTTACACAAAGAGCTCGAAAACTGTGTTTGTGAACTATCTTCACTCGAGAATATGTTTTGAATGGTTCAAAACACCCAATGCTCACATTAAAAAATGTGGGCATTTGACTATCTGGCAAATTCTATTGCTCTTGTCTCTCTAATCACCGTTACTTTTATCTCTCCTGGGTATTTTAGATCCTTTTCAATTTTTATAGCTATATCTCTTGCAAGTTTCTTTGATTCAATATCATTTATATTTTCTGGCTTAACAAATATTCTTATTTCTCGTCCTGCTTGAAGGGCATATGATTTTTCTACAGCAGGGAAAGCGTTTGCAATTGCTTCTAGATCTCCAAGTCTCTTTAAATAGTTTTCAATACTATCACTTCTAGCTCCTGGTCTTGCTCCTGATATTGCATCTGCTGCTTGTACTATACGGGATTCTGGTGTTTCATAAGGATATTCTTCATGATGAGCTTGCATAGCTTTTACTATTTCTTCATTAGCACCGAACTTTTGTAGTATTCTTCTTCCTATTTCTACATGTGTACCTACCACTTCATGATCCAAAGCTTTTCCAATATCGTGCAGTAATGCCCCGGCTTTTGCCACTGCTACATTTGCTCCGATTTCTTCTGCTATCATTCCAGCAATATGGCTCATTTCTATAGAATGCTGTAATACATTTTGTCCATAACTAGTACGGAAATGTAATCTACCTAGTATAAGTAGTATTCTTGGGTCCAAACCAATAACCCCGCATTCATAAGCAGCTTGTTCACCCTTTTCTTTTATAGTTTTATTTATGTTATTTTGAGCTTCTTCAATTGCTTTTTCTATTTTTGCTGGTTGTATACGTCCATCCTTTATTAACTCTTCTAGAGCCATTTTAGCGACATGACGACGTATTGGATCAAATGATGATATGGTTATATTTCCTGGTGTATCATCAACAATTATTTCAACCCCAGACATTCTTTCAAAAGCTTTGATATTTCTTCCTTCTTTTCCTATTATTTTTCCTTTAATTTCATCATTCGGTATGTTTACTGATGTAGACATTACATCTGAAGCAACAGAATTTGCTAATCTTTGAATCGATGTGGCTAGTATATCTTTTGCTTTATTTTCAAGAATATCTTCGCCATTTTGTTCGAGTTTCTGAATTCTAACCATCAAATCTTCAGTATGATTCTTTTCTATATTCTTTATAATTTCATTTTTTGCTTCTTCTTGAGACATATTTGATACTTTTTCAAGTATTTGTAGTCTCTCGATTTCCATTTTATCTACTTTATCCTTTATTGTTTTTATTTCAGCAACACGACTTTTTATTATTTCTACTTCTTTATCGATATCAATCTGTCTTTTATCCAAAAGATCCTCCTTTTTTATAAGGCGGGATTCAGTTTGTTGTATTTTTTCTTCTTTTTCTCTTATCTCTCTTCTAGCTTCTTCTAATATAGAGTTAGCTTTTTCTTCTGATGCAGAGACTATCTTTTTTCCTTCTTCTTTTGCTGTTAAGAGCATTTCTTTGATTTCAAGTTCCATGGAACCCTTTTTACCAAGAGAAATGATTAAACGTAGATAGTATCCTATCGCAAGACCAGCAACCCCTGCTACAGAAAGGAGTAGTGCGACTAGTTTAAGTGACATAATTTTGTTATTTTAGAGAACTTTGTCGATTATTCCGTATTTTTTAGCCTCTTCTGCATCCATAAAGAAATCTCTGTCTACGTCTTTTTCGATTTTTGATA
>CAZFXF010000020.1:0-9320 GCA_964522965.1 uncultured Candidatus Saccharibacteria bacterium | reverse complement strand
GGCAATCCAATAGCGGGACTTGAAGCAAATGCCGTAAAAGCAGTTACTGCAAGTGATCATATTTTAGGTAATCCTAATGCTTTAATTAAAATAGTTGAATATTCTGATACTTCTTGTCCATTTTGTAAAATGTTTCATTCAAGTATGAGAAAGATTATAAATGAATATGGTAGATCTGGTAAAGTTGCTTGGGTTTATCGTCATTTCCCTATTGATAAACAGGGTACTAGACCTGACGGTAGTGCCCTTCACCCAAATGCTGGAAATGAAGCTCATGCAAGTGAGTGCGTTGCTTCACTTGGTGGTAATGAAAAATTTTGGAATTTTATAAATAAAGTATATGAAGTTACTCCTTCAGTTACAAATGATACTCCAAATGGTCTTGATCAAAAACAACTTCCAATAATTGCAAAAAGCGTTGGTATTGATGTTGATGACTTCAATAATTGTATGGTTAGTGGTAAGTTCAAAGAAAAAATTGAAAGCCAGTATAATGATGGAATAAATCTTGGTATTGAAGGTACTCCTACAAGTTTTATTATTTCGAAAGGTAAACAAAGTATAAAAGTAGAAGGTGCTCAATCATATGATAGTTTGAAACAAGCTTTGGATGCGATTATAAAAGAAGATAGTTCAAAAGGTATTTTGGGTTTATAGTTTATTAAATTTTAAAAGATAAATTGTAAAAAAAGATAAAGACCAGCCCCGCGTGATTGCATCACGCGGGGCTTTGGTTACTCCTTACTTTCATCAGGAAAGGAGCGGTTTGATAAATACCAAAAAAAAGGAATAATCAGACCCATCATCGTTAAGATGATAACGGATATGATTACATTCAAGTCAAAGATACCCTTGATTTTTATCATTCTCATTTGGTACCTGATCCCGATGATCAGGCCAACCAACAAATGGATGATAAGCATTACCCAAAAAATATTTTTTAGCATGTTTTCTCCTTTATTGAACAGTTCTATAACTTTATATCACAAAATAAAATAAAGTCAAATAGTTCGTACTTGGTTATGTGTACAACAATTTATAACTTCAAAACAGCTCTTTTTAGAGTACACCATTCACAGTTACTATCGTCACAATATTGTTTTACAATATCACCACTCCAAACACTTTCAATAAGGCTGTTTATTTCTTCATTTACCTTTTTAATATCATCGTCAGAAATAGGTAGACTAATGATAGGACATCTACCCTTTTCATCTGGACTAATAAATACAAGACTAGGAATTATTCTTTTAGTTTTAAATCTTGGATCTTGTCTCAATAAAATATAATAAAATACAAGTTGCCTAAAATAACCTCCATCACTGTTTTTTGTATCACCTTTTATACTAGATTCAGACATGGCTTTTCTAGTTTTATAATCAAAAACATAGACTTCATTACCATTATCAATAATTGCATCAAGTTTTCCATGAATTGGAATTTTAACTATTTGATCTTTATATTTATATGAAAAACTATTTTCAACCCAGTGTTCAGTATATACAGTACCTTTTGTTTGGAAATGACTTAATAATGACTTTGCAACACTTGGAGCATTTTCAATTAATTCTTTTTTTACTCTTTCTTTATCTTGAGTTTCAAGATAACTTTGTTTTAAATATTCACTTATTCTTTCTAAAATTTTATTAAGTATATTTTCTTCTGTTTTTTCACTTAAAGTCCATACTTTAGAAAGTGCATCATGCATAGCATTACCTTTTTCTGAAGAAGTTGTAAGTGGTTGAGGAAGTTTTAATATACTTTGATAAATGAAAGTATTTTCACAATTTAAAAAGTGATTGAGCGCTGTAACTGAAAGACCTTTTTCTAATAGGACATTTTTTGATATATCTATGATTTTATTTTCTCTTTCTTTATCAAAATCTTTTTCTTTTTTATTTAATAACTTTTCATCATCACTTTTCTCAATATTTATATACTCTATATTTTCATTCGGTAGCTCTGATAAAAATCTAAGTGGTGTAAGTATTTTTCCATCTATTTCTTCAAGTGAGTTTAGTATAATTACTCTGTTTTTTGCTCTAGTTATTGCAACATAGAATAATCTTCTTAAATCTTTTACATCACTAAAACTTGCTTGTTTTTTTGGTAAAACAAAAGAGCTACCACGATTTTTACCTATCCAAGTATCTTCATTTGCATAAGGAATAAATACATAATCAAACTCTAAACCTTTACTTCCATGTGCTGTCATAGCAAATATATTTGTATCTGGTGCACCAACTGAAACCTTTATCATCTTTGTTTCAGCAGAAGTTCTATATGCAAGTAAACTTTTTATTATTTCAAGTGGACTGTGAATATTCGCATCATTAACCAAGGATTCAGCCAAAGACAATATACCCTTCCAAACATTTATATATATTGGATCTTTTGCAACTATATCAATATAACCTGAATAACTTGCTATATTTATTAGAAAGTTAATAGAGCTATCATTATTTATTTCTTTTCTAATTTTTGAAATTCCTGATAAAATTTCCTCAATATTTTCTATATTTCCACTTTTAATATCTTTTAAGACTTTTAGTGATTTTTCAAATGATATATTCCACATTCCTGAAACAATAGTTTTTGAAAGCATGTCTATACGATTTGAATCATATATATATTCAAGTAAATCAAAATACAATATTCCGATAGGATGATGGAAAATATCTATACTTCTTTCTGAAGATATAGGTATATTATTTTGTTCAAATAACCTTATTACTCTATCAAGTTCTCTATTTCTTCTAGTTATAATAGCAATGCTAGATTCAGGCTTAGTCTTTCTTATATTTTGTACTTCTTGTATTAAATAATGTTCTATTGAACCTATATCATTTCCATTTACTATAGTTACACTATTTTTATCTTCTTCTATATCAGAATTTATTTTATGTCCCTTCAATGGAATTCTTAATTCTTTATTTTCATTTTCTTCATAATTATTTTCTATCATTTTAAAACTAGCATCCAAAATATTTTGTTTTGAACGATAGTTCGTATCAAGAGAAATAAGTTTCATATCTGGCCATTTCTTTTTAAGTAATAGGAAGTTCTCTACTGAAGCTCCTTGAAAACGATAAATTGCTTGCTTTTCATCACCTACAATAAAAATATTTGGTGTATCAAAGAAATCTGCAATCATTGATATTATTGAATTTTGAGAATCATTTGTATCTTGATGTTCGTCAATATGTATATACAAATATTGTTCTTGAATTAATCTCAATAATTGTTCATCTTTTTTTAAACCTTGTACAAGGTTTGTGATCAAATCATTGAAATCTAGTTTTTTGTTTTTTTCTTTTTCTATTTCATATATTTCATAAACTTTTGAAAATAGTATTGTCTTTTTACATTTTTCTATATTTTCAATTGCCAAAGCCTTTAACTTACCCTTTGTTGCCCCTCTACTTGATATTGAGTCTTCATCATTTTCTATTCTTTTTATTTCTTTTTCTGCAAAAGATTTTACATCACTTGGTTTTAAATTATCCCTTTTTGCATCATCTATACTGCCAATAATTGATCTAATATATGCATCTGGTTTTCCTAAAGGCCTAATATCAGAAAATTCTGGTTTATCTATTATATTTTTTATTAATAATTCTTGTTCAATTTCTGTCATCTGTTTCATATCTTGAATATGAATAAAATGATCTGGGTGTTCATTTATTACTGAAGAAGCAAAACCATGAAATGTATGTATCCTTACTTCATGAGCTCTATCACCTATTATTGAAACTAGCTTTTCTCTCATAGCTTTTACACCTGCATCTGTATATGTAATAGCCAAAATACCATTTGGCGGTGTATCCGTCTGTTTTAGTATATTTGCGATACGCAATGTTAGAATAGTCGTCTTACCAGTTCCTGGACCTGCTATAACCATTATAGGGCCTTCTATAGAGTCTACAGCGTCCTTTTGAGCTTTATTTAGTCTTTTATATAGGTTGGTAAAATTATCAGTCATATAATGATATATGACAATTATGGCAAACCTAGTTGGAAAAGCAAATTGCTATTAGTAATTCTTGAGCTGGTTTACCTTATCATGCTGGCGGATCTTTTCATGAGCTTTTGCCTCAATCTGACGTATACGTTCACGAGTAACTCCGAACTCTTTTCCTACTTCTTCTAGTGTGTGTGTTATTCCATCATTTAGACCATGACGCATTTCTAGTATCTTTCTTTCTTTTTCTGAAAGATCATTCATTATCATATTTACTTGATCGCGCAATATTCTTCTTGAAGATTCTTGATCTGGTGAAAGAATTTTATCATCTGAAAGAAAATCTCCTAGTGTTGATTTACCATCTTCACTATCTTCTCCTATTGGAGTTTCAAGTGATACCACATCCTGATCAATCTTTTCAATATTGTATATTTTATCAACATCAAGACCCATTTCTATTGCAATTTCTTCTGCAAGTGGTTCACGACCCAGTTCTTGAGACAATCTACGTACTACTTGTTTATACTTTGCTATTGTTTCAACCATGTGTACTGGAACACGAATTGTTCTTGATTGATCAGCTAGTGCACGAGTAATAGCTTGGCGTATCCACCATGTAGCATATGTAGAAAATTTAAAACCTTTTGACCAATCAAATTTATCTACAGCCTTAAATAGACCTAGATTACCTTCTTGAATAAGATCAAGTAGTGTTAGGTCTGGACTTCTTCCTACATATTTTTTTGCAATAGAAACTACAAGACGTAGGTTTGCTCTGGCTAGAAGATTTTTTGCTTCCATATCCCCTGCTTGAATTCTTTTTGCTAAATCTTTTTCTGAACCAGCTGATATAAGTGGATATTGTCCTATCTCTTTCAAATACATTTGAATTGAATCATAAGAAGAATCACCACCTCTTGAACCATAAGAATATTTTTTTACCACTGGTTCTGGTGCTTCTACCTCAAGCAAACCCCCTCCCTCTAAAATATCTATTCCAGCTGTAGATAATTTTGAGTATAGATCATCAAGAAAGTTTATATCTTGTTCTACATTTGGAAATTCCTTCAAAATCTCATCATAAGTAACGAAACCTCTTTCTTTACCCTTTGATATAAGTTTTTCTGCTTTTATTTCTATTTCCTTTTTCGAATTTCCAATCTTTTTTGTCTGTTTTTCTGACTTATGAGCTGACTTTTTTGTCTTTGTTTTAAATGAGACCTTTTTTACATTCTTTGAAACTTTATTTACTTTTGCTTTTTTTATTTGTTTTTTTGCCATTTTATTTTAATTATTATTTAAATTTATTTTCGTCTCTTTGAAAGTTCATTTAGTCTTACTGTAAGTGCTTGTATTTTCTTTCCTATTTCATCAATTTTTATTTCATCTTTTCCTCTTTCTGCTTTACTGAGTTCACCCATTGCTTTCATAAAATCTTGTTTTGTATAATCTTCTTCAAAATTTAACTTAAGCTCATTCAATTCACTATTTATATTTTTATTTTTTTCATATAAAACTTCTGCTTCAATGAGTAAGTTATCCTTTATAATTTCATTATCCTCTTTTAGTTTTACAAACCGATCTTTTCCTAATATATTTTCTATAAACTCATACTCTTTTTGAAGATCTATATCTTTAATATTATTTTTTTCAATATAAAATAATAAACCAAATAGTCTTAATGTTACTGCATCAATTCTATTTATTTCATTCTTTATTGAATTTTGTGTCTTATTTCCATTATCTTTTTTTACTTCATCTTTTTCTTTTAATTGAATTTCTTCTTCAACTTTTAAAAGATCTTCAGTAATAGAAGAATATGAAAGACCGGTTCTTTCACTAATTAGCTTTATAAAATGTGATTTTTCCATCGCCCCAGATATGGAGGCTATAAATGGAAGTATATGTATCCGAATTGCGGTAGGAATTTTCCTTGGATCAAGCTTTGCTTGTCCTAAATCCCGCATAACGGCGTCAAGCTCAAATTCTACCACATGTTTTGCTTTGCGCAAAACGTTTTTCCACTGTTCTACATCTTCTCTTACTAGATCTGCTGGATCTTTTCCTTCTGGTAGATCTGCAATCTTTACATCCATACCTATTCCTAAAGCGATTTTTGCTGAACGAAGCGCCGCCTTTCGCCCCGCACTATCGGAGTCAAAAGCCAAAATAATGTTTTGCGAAAGGCGGCGCACAATACCCAAGTTATTTACAATATTTTCTTTTGAAAAAATAGAATCAGAAAGTGCTGTACCAGAGACTGCTACAGTATTTTTTACTCCTGCTTGGTGTGATAATACAAGATCCATCTGACCTTCAACCATAATTGAATAATTTTTAACCCTAATATCATGTTTTGCTTTATCAATACCGTATAGAACTGTAGATTTTGTATACAGTGGAGTATCAGGACTATTTAGATATTTTGCTGATTTACCATCATCAAGTATGATTCTTCCAGAAAAAGCAATAACCCTTCCACTAGAATCGGATATAGGAAACATTACCCTGCCTCTGAATCTATCGTAAGGAGTTTTTTCTATTTGTTTTCTATAGTCACCATTTTCTTGTTCAGGACGTTTTGCTAAACCAGCTTTTTCAATATCAGAATCACTAAATTTTTTATTTTTTAAATGATTATATAGAGTCCTCCATTCGTTTTGAGCATAACCAATTCTAAATGATTTTATTGTTTCATCTTTTATACCTCTAGATTTTATATAGTCTTGTGCTAGTTTTGAATTTTTTAGATTTTCTTCAAAAAATTTTGTACTTTCTTCCATAATTGAATAAAGTCTTTCTTTTTCATTAGCATGTTCAGGTTTTTCAATTACAATAGGCACACCTGCTCTATCAGCAAGCAATTTCATGGCTCCCATAAAATCTAAACCTTCGAACTGTTCAACAAAAGTAAATATATCCCCTTTTGATCCACAACCGAAACAATAATAGCTACCCCTATCTGGAGATATATAAAAGCTTGGAGTTTTTTCATTATGAAAAGGACACTTGGCCTTTAGATTTTTGCCAGCCCTTTCCACTTTTATATATGAAGTAACTACATCTTCAATAGTTAACTTCTCTTTTATTTTTTCTACTGTTGTAGACATATAGGGTTATACCCTTTTATAAAACCTAAATAACTATTCGATTTCAACTTGTTCTACCGGTTGTACTGTTTCAATAAGTTTTTGTTTTTCACTTCCACCAAATCCTGTACCTGCTGGTATTAATCTTCCGATTATAACATTTTCCATTAGACCAACTAGATCATCCTCAGCACCTCTTATTGCACTATTTATAAGCACCTTTGTAGTGTGTTGGAATGAAGCTGCAGATAAGAAACTCTTTCTTGATAGTGACACTTCAGCAATACCCATTACTACTCCTTCTGCCTTTGCAACTTCTAACCCATCTTTCTTTGCCTTCATATTCTCTTCTTGTAGATAAGTATCATCTATTATCATACCTTCAACTAAGTCTGTATCACCTGAAGCTACAACTTTCTTTCTTGAGAACATTTGTCTTACTATTATTTCAATATGCTTTCTTGAAACTGTTTCTCCTTGTAGTTCATAAATCTTTCCAACTTCATTAATAACGTATTCTTTTGCTTTATCAGAACCTCCGTATGTGAATACATCATCAATATCAGCAGAACCATCTGTTAATATATCTCCTTTCTTAACATGATCTCCAGCCTTTACAAGTGCAACTCTTTTATTATTGAATAAATATTCAATTTCACTTCCTTTCTTTGATTTTGATCTATCTTCTAGTTCTGGAATTACTCTTATCACCTTTTCTTTTCCTAGATCTTTTACTTCACTTACAACACCATCAACTGTAGCAACTACAGCAGGATTTTTTGGTCTTCTCTTTTCAAAAACTTCTTCAACTCTTGGTAGACCACTAACAATATCTCCTCCTTGTGAAGCTGTTCCTCCGGCATGGAATGTTCTCATTGTAAGCTGTGTTCCAGGTTCTCCAATTGCTTGCCCTGCAACAGTACCGACTGCTTCTCCTACTTCTACTAGTTTATTCTTTCCTAGATCTGTACCGTAACATAGTGCACAAACACCTCTTACGCTCTTACATGATAGTGGTGAACGAACTCTTACTGATGTAACTCCTGATTCTTCTACCTTAAGTGCATCTTGTTTTGAAAGAAGATGTCCTTTCTTGAATATTACATTTCCATCTGGAGTTTCAATATCAGAAGCAATTACTCTTCCTCTTATATTCTTTGATAATGGTATATCGATACCTGAAGCTGTTTGTTTGTTTATTACTATTGAATCTTTTGTTCCACAATCAGTTTCACTTACCATTACATCTTGAGCAACAACGAATAGTTTTCTTGTTAGATAACCTGCTTTTGCAGTGTTCAAAGCTGTATCTGTAAGACCCTTTCTTGAACCGTGAGTTGTAATGAAGTATTCAATAGGTGTAAGTCCTTCTTTTGAACAAGATATAATTGGGAATTCAATTGTTTGTCCTGAAGTTGATGAAATAAGACCCTTCATACCTACCATTTGTGTAATCTGTGATAGAGATCCTCTGGCCTTTGAATAGACCATGTCATAAACTGAACCCATTTTATCTAGAGCATCTGGAATAAGTTTTTCAACTTCATTCTTTGTCTTATGCCATATTTCAATATTCTTTCTTATTCTTTCATCTTCAGAAAGTAAACCTTCATTAAATTGATTTACAATTTCTTCTGACTTAAGCTTTGCAGCTGTAATAACTGCAGCTTTACCCTTTGGTATAACAACATCATCAATACCCCAAGTTGTACCTGAGTGTGTAGCATACTTGAAACCGAAAGCCTTTATCTTATCTAGAACTTGTGGAAGCTTTTCCATTCCGTTTTGAGTTAATAAATCATCAATTATTCCTGATAATTTATCACGGTTTATTTCTTTATTTATGAATGGATATTCTATAGGAAGTATTTCATTGAATAATATACGTCCAACTGTAGTTTCAAATACTTTTCCTTCAAATTGTGCATACTTTTGAGAATTTTGTGGAGGCAATACTTTTATCTTTGCTCTATATCCAACAACTCCAAAGTTGTGTGCAATAACTGCATCTTCTGGACTTTCAAATATCATTCCCTCTCCTTTATCTCCTGTAACAGTTTTTGTTACCCAGAAACAACCTAGAACTATATCTAGAAGTTTTGAAGCAACTGTAGGATCTCCATTTCCTGGCTTTAGAATATTCTTATCAGAAGCCATGATTTCTTTTGCTTCTAGTTGAGCTTCAACTCCAAGTGGAACGTGAACGGCCATTTGGTCTCCATCGAAGTCAGCATTGAAAGCTGTACATACTAGTGGGTGAACTTGAA
>CAZFXF010000019.1:0-10171 GCA_964522965.1 uncultured Candidatus Saccharibacteria bacterium | reverse complement strand
AACTAGACCAAAAGACTATTTCCTGACATATCATTTGTCTTCGGAAGTCCAAGTAAATCCAAAATTGTAGGTGCAACATCTGCTAAACCTCCACTTTTAACTTTATAGTTATTTGAAGTTAGAATACATGGCACTGGGTTTGTTGTATGAGCTGTATGCTTTTCTCCTGTAATTGGATCTATATTTACTTCTGCATTTCCATGATCAGCTATTATAACAGCCACACCTCCCTTTTCTTCAAGTGTATTTATTACCCTTTTTAGCTGTGTATCAACTGTTTCTATTGCTTTTATTATTGCAGGAACATTTGCTGTATGTCCTACCATGTCTGGATTGGCAAAGTTTATAAATATAAAATCTGTTCCTGACTTTATTTCTTCTATTGCTTTATCTGCAATACCTTCAGCGCGCATTTCTGGTGCTTCATCATGAGTTTTTATATCTTTTCTACTATCGAGTAAAATATCCACTTCACCATCATATGGCTTTTCTCTTCCTCCATTCAAGAAATATGTAGCATGAGCAAACTTCTCTGTTTCTGCTATATGAGCTTGTTTTAAACCTGCTTTACTTATTTGTTCTCCTAGTGTTGTCTTTACTGCCATAGGTGGAAATACTATTTGGCAAGTAAAATCTTTACAGTATTCTGTTAAGGTAATGAATAATAGATTTTTTAAATCTTTTTTATCCATCATTTTTTCTGAAAGCATACGAGCTCTATCTGCACGGAAGTTAAAGAAAAACACAGCATCATTTTCTTTTATTGCACAACCATTTCCATCTAGATTTGTACAAACTATAGGTTCTAACAATTCATCTTTTTTACCAGTCTTATATTGATCTTTTAAATAAAGTGACGGGGATATTTCACAAACATTTCCTTTACACTCAAACATTGCTTGTTCTACCTTTGCCAATCTATCCCAATTATTGTCTCTATCCATTGCATAATATCTTCCTGATATTGTTGCTATAAAATAGTTTGGACCAAATTCCTTTAAGACATTTTCAAGTTCATTTATATATTCACTGGCACTTTGTGGTGGTGTATCTCTACCATCTGTAAATACATGTATTGCTACTTTATTAACATTATTCTTTTTTGCTAGTCTTAAAAAAGCAAAAAGATGATTCATATGGCTATGAACACCTCCAGGACTTACCAAACCTTGAACATGTAAAACTGAATTATTTTTCTTTACATGATCAAATAAAGAAAGTAAAACTGGGTTTTTATCAAATTCTCCTGTTTCTATTGCTTTATCTATTCTTACTAAATCTGTATCGATTGGACAACCTGCACCAATAGTCATATGTCCTACTTCACTATTTCCCATTTGTCCTTCTGGTAAACCAACAGCATTTCCTGAAGCCTTTAGTAAAGAATGAGGATATTTATTCCAAATACTATCGAAAAAAGGTTTATTTGAAGCAAGGACAGCATTGTTTTCTTTATCTTCTCTATATCCCCAACCATCAAGCACTATTAGCATTACGGGTTTATTTTTCATATTTTAATTAAATTTATTTAATAAATGGAATATATTTTTGAAAAATTTAACTATATATCAATTGTAGCTTTTTTAGCATTAGATTGAATAAATAATTTTCTAGACGGAACATCAGTACCCATAAGCATATCAAATACTTTATCTGCTTCTTGTGCATCAAGTACATTTACTTGTTTTAATATTCTATGTTCTGGATCCATAGTAGTTTCCCATAGTTCATCTGGGTTCATTTCTCCAAGACCCTTATATCTCTGAATTGAAATCTTTTGTTTCTTACCTTTTATCTCTTCTTCTTCAACTTCAACATCATCTGGGGCCTGAGCTCTATTTAATAAATCTTCTCTTTGAGCTTGGTTTAATAGAGCTTGAGGATCCACTTCTTCTATTTGATTCATTTCATCAATCTCTTTTCCGAGTGCTTTTATTTTTTCTTCTTCTGAATAGAAATACAATAGTTCTTTTCCTTTCTTAACTTTATATAATGGTGGTTGAGCAATATATACATATCCTCCATCTATAATAGGTCTGAAATATCTATAAAGTAGAGTTAGTATAAGTGTACGGATATGTGCACCGTCAACATCGGCATCTGTTGCTAGAATTATTTTATGATATCGAAGTTTTGATAGATCAAATGTATCACCTATGGCTGTACCAAGTGCCAAAACTAAGTTTTTAATCTGTTCTGAACCAAGCATACGATCTAGTCTCGCTCTTTCTATGTTCAAAATCTTTCCTCTTAATGGAAGTATAGCTTGAGTTCTTCTATCACGACCTGTCTTTGCACTTCCTCCAGCAGAATCTCCCTCCACAATAAATATTTCTGATTCTGCAGGATCACTAGACTGACAATCTGCCAATTTTCCTGGTAGTGTCATACCCTCAAGTGCTCCTTTTCTCAATACACTTTCTTTTGCAGCCTTTGCAGCTTTACGAGCTTTCATTGCTAATACTACCTTTGTAACTATAGCCTTGGCATCATCTGGATTTTCTTCCAAGAAAGCTGAGAATGCTTCACCAAAAACGCTAGCTACTGCACCTTGAGCTTCAACTGAACCTAGTTTTGCTTTTGTTTGTCCTTCGAACTGTATTTCACGAAGCTTAACAGATATTACAGCTGTAAGTCCTTCAAGAACATCGTCTCCAGTAAAACTATCCTCACCGTCTTTTATTAAATTATTATTTTTTGAATATGTATTTAGAGTACGAGTAAGGGCAGTTTTAAATCCTGTAAGGTGTGTACCTCCTTCTGGGTTATATATATTGTTTGCGAAAGCTAGTATTCTTGGACTAATATCATCTGCGTATTGAAGAGCAATTTCTACTGATTCAACTCCTTCAACCTTTTTTTCAATTGCAAATATATTTTTATGAACAGGTTTTAATATTTGATTTGTAAATCTAACCAATGATGATAATCCTCCTTCAAAATAGAATGAATGAGAAGGAACGTTTAAATGTAGATCTTCTAGATAAAATAGACTTTCATCTAGATCTGGTTTAAGTCCTGACTCTCTTGCATCAATAACGGTTATTCTAAGAGCCTTTGTAAGATATGCTTGTTGTCTAAGTGAATTTACTATTCTATTAAAATCAAACTTAACCTCTTTAAATATTTCTATATCTGGTTCAAAACTAACTATAGTTCCGTGGAGCTTTGTACTTCCTATCTTTTTTACATTAGCTTTCTTTTTACCTTGAGAATATTCTTGCATATATATACCACCATCCTTATGAACCATAACTTGTGTATATACTGAAAGTGCATTCACAACTGAAGCTCCCACTCCATGTAATCCTCCAGAAACTTTATATCCTTCACCTCCGAACTTTCCTCCGGCATGTAGAACGGTCATGATAGTTTCAAGAGCTGAAACTTTTGTTTGTTTATGAACATCCACAGGAATACCTCTACCATTGTCTGTAACTCTAACTCTATTGTTTGGTAAAAGAGCAACTTCAATTCTATTAGCATGACCTCCCATGGCCTCATCTCGAGAGTTATCAAATATTTCTGTTATAAGATGATGCAAACCGTCTGGACCTGTTGTACCAATATACATTCCGGGACGCTTACGTACTGGTTCTAGACCTTCTAGAACTTGTATGGCATCTGCACCATAATTATCTTTCTTTTTTGCTTCGTCTTTAGCCATATTATGTCAGTTTTTATATGTTTTTAGTCCAGTTATTATAGCAAATTTTTAAGTAATTTTCTCCATTGACATATGGTTAAATTGTTATATGATATTGATAAGTTGTTTTCTGCACTTCCTAATCTGCAAAGCGGACAGTACAGACGATAACCATCCCATAAACCACTACCTACTCGGCAGCAAATGGGGGGGGGCGACACTGAGTGGTGTCGCTTTTTTATTCCCTACTCTTATTCATAAAGTCTTTTTTATCAATACCAGCTTGGCGAAGAATGTTATGGAATGTACCAATTGCAACTTCTTGGTGCAAAGGGATAATAACAGTAACTACTTTACTTGAGATGTTCTTCCTCATTTTTAAATGACTACCAAGTATCCTTATTTCTTTGAAACCATACTTATTTGAAAGAATATCAGATATTTTTCTACCAGAGAAAAATCTAGGCATGAATAACTTCAAAAGTACTGACTATTGGGGAATCAGAACTTGCTTGTGAGTATGTCTGAAGTTCTTCTTTGGATAAATCCTCTATATATAACTCTACAGCTTCACGAATATTATATTCTGCTTGTTTCATATCCTTACCTTGACTTGCAACACCTAATTCTGGACATAAGACGCTATATCCTTCATTTTCTTTAGTGTAAATAGCACTAAATATGTATTTCATATATTTACTATACCACATATATTTTATTAATTAATTATTAATAAAACTACAATAACAAAACGAGATAAAGTTTTGATAAAATTTTTATTAAATTTAATACTAGAACACAGACTATCTAACCTGCCAACCTTTGCCTTTTAGCCGGTTATGGATTTGTATCATGATATCGTTTATATAATCATCAGTTAAAGTTTTTTCATTTGATTGAAAGACAAGTCTAAATGCATAAGACAATTTATCTTCTTTTTTAAATACATCAAATAATTCATACTTTGCTAATAACCCAGTATCATTAACAACATCATTAATAACTCCCCAGACAAATTCATTTGTTATTTCTAATGGTACAAAAACAGCAACATCTCTGACTATAAACGGATAAACTGAAAACTGCTTGAACTGTGTTCTTGTTCCCTCTTTAATTATTATTGAATTTAAACTTAATTTATTCTTTATATTTTCAAGCAATGAATCTAGATCTATTTCCAAAAATCCTTCGATTTTATTTGTATACCCAACAGTCTTTCCATCAATTGATATTATTCCTCCTGTATCATCTACACTACAAAGTATATTTGCATTTACATTTATTTCTTTTAATACTTCATCTCTCAAGATTTTGATCTTTTCTTTTTCTTTTTCCTGTTTCTTTTTTATATTTTTAATTCCAACTACCAATAAGTTCTTTTCACCAGTCTTTGTAAATACCTTTCCTATTTCATATATCTTTATTTCATTCAAGCCTAAAAGTGGAGAATTTTGTATTGCAAGATTTATAGAATTATTAATTCCATCATATAGATTTGTTCTTAAATATCCTTTATCAGAAGCTACAGGGTAGCTTACTTCAATTTCACCTTTATTGGTAAATGTTCTAGTCATTACTTCAGAAAAACCTTTTTGATATAAAATATCTTTTATTTTTTCATTTAATAGAAATTCCTGAGAAAATTCATTCTTTGTTTTAGGACTTGGCACTATACTTTGTACTTTATCTAGACCAAATATTCTACCAATTTCATCAATAATATCTTGTTTAATTATAAGATCCAATCTTTCAAATGGTGGTTGAACATTATAAACATTATTTTTTACTTCGACTGAACAATTTAATTTATTTAAAATACCCAATACTTCATCTTTATCTATTTTAATATTTAATATATTTTCAATATCTGAATGATTGACTTCAATAGACCAAGGTTTTGGTAAAGTCTTGTATTTATCATTTATTTTACCGATTTTTGAACTTGGTTTAATTTGTTTTAATAAAGTTAAAAATGAAGAAATACCTTTTTCAACCATATGTGGAGTAATTTCATTTTCAAATCTTTTTGAAGCATCATTTCTAATACCAACTTCTATAGAAGTCTTTCTTATACTTACAGAATCAAAATTTGCCGCCTCGAGAATTATATTTTTTGTATCTTTTGTAACTTCAGCTCTTTTTCCTCCTTTTATTCCTGCAATATCAAGAGGACCTATTTCATCGGCAATTACCAAATGATGTGTTTTTAATTTTATATTCTTACCATCAAGTGTCTCAATACTCTCACCCTCTTTTGCAAATCTAATGTATAAACTACCTTTTACTTTTTCTTTATCAAAAGCGTGTAAAGGTTGACCGGTATCAAATGTGGCATAGTTTGTTGCATCTACTATAAAATTAATTGATCTAGCACCAATTGCTTCCAATCTTTCTTTTAACCATATAGGTGAATCACTATTTTCAATATTTGTAATCAATGTAGCGGTATTTCTTTTACAAATATCACTTTGTATATTGAATACAATATCTTCACCTTTTTCAGGTAAGACTATTTCTTGTTTTTTTAAAGTTAAACCAAGTATTGCACAAAGATCATATGCAATACCTCTATGTGAAAGCATGTAGTGCGCACGATCTGGTAAAACCTTTAGATCAAAAACAGTATCATCAACACCATTTACTCTAACTTTTTCTATTCCTTCAACTTCACTTGATTTAAATGTAAAAGCTTCAGCGATTTTTTCATCGCTTGGTAAATTTTCTACTATATGATTTTGTAACCAAGATTTTAGGACTTTCATTTTTATATCGTAGAATTAAATGAATTACTTTTACTTGGTAAAGTTATATTATTGCTATTATTTGGTGCATTAACAATTTTTAAACCAAAAAGATAAGTTAGACCAATTATAATTAAAGCCAGTACTAATATTGCTATCTCTTTTATATGTCTATGTTTATTATTTTCCATAAATTAATTTAAAATTGATTTATAAATCTTAAATCACCATCATATATCATTCTTACATCAGGAATATTATTTTGTCTCATAACTAGTCTATCCACACCAAAACCAAAAGCAAAACCTTTCCAAATTTCAGGATCTATTCCTGCTTCACGTAAAACATTTGGATGAACCATACCTGCCCCTCCCATTTCTAACCATTTACCATTAAATAACATATCAACTTCTACTCCAGGTTCAACGAAAGGAAAAAAACTTGGTCTAAAACGTATTACAACATCATTTCCATATAGTTTCTTTAAAAAGTGCTCTACCGTACCCTTCAAATGACCCATACTTACGTTTTTATCGACATATAATGCCTCTAGTTGAAAGAATTGTACCTCATGTGTTGCATCTGTCGCTTCATTACGAAAAACCTTTCCTGGGACGATAATAGCGCAAGGAAGATTGTCTTTATTTTTTTCTAGGAATCTAGCTTGAACTGCAGATGTTTGAGTACGCATTACTGGTCTACCAAGTTTATCATTTACATTTTCTTTATCTTTAGATTTTATCCAAAACGTATCCTGCATATCTCTTGAAGGATGATCTTTTGCAATATTTAAAGCATCGAAGTTATAGTGCTCTTTTTCTAGTTCTGGACCTGTCGCTACAACGAAACCCATATCAGCAAAAATACCCACAACTTCGCGAGTAAATTGTGTAATTGGATGTAAGTGACCTTTGTCTTGTTCTTTCATTGCTAATACTATAGCAGATTATGAGATTTTTTTGGAGCCACCTCCCAGATTTGAACTGGGGACCTTCGCTTTACAAAAGCGTTGCTCTACCAACTGAGCTAAGGTGGCGTATATTATTATTTTACCTTATTTCTTTATGAAAGAAGGGTTTGTACTTTCCACAGGATATACATTATCAGAAATCCTTTTTAAATAAAAGGATGCTCCTCCCGCTTTGCTAATATCACCCTTACCACGAACCATATCAATAACCCTCTTTGAATGTGGGTGCTCGTGTGCTTTATTATAAGCCCATATATATAGCTTTCTAGCTTTAGATAATACCAGATAAGCCAACCATTCTACAATAGTAATAAAAGTATGACGGTTTATATATGATATCAACTTTCTAATATCACCAAAAAGTACAGAAAAAAACTTATCTGATTTTTGAATCATTTTTGAAATAAAATTCACATTTTGACTCTTTATTTCATGAGCCTTCACTGTTAGCATACCAATTATGACAAACAATGATATGATAAATGAAGTAAATGCTAGTATCATAATTTTATTCAAACAGACCGAATCTAGAGAATTTTGCAATTGCAATTTTTTCTCCAAATTTCTGCATAGCTGAATCTATAAGAGCTTGAACTGTTAATTCTGGATTTTTAATAAATGGTTGATCAAGTAAGACCATTTCAGCAAAATATGTATTTAACTTTCCTTCAAGAATCTTATCTTGCATTTCTTTTGGTTTACCTTCTACTTCTTTTATAAATACTTCTTTAGCAATATTTCTTGCTTCTTCTGTAATATCTTCTTTCTTTAAGAATTTTGGATTTGAAGCTGTAACATGCATAGCAATATCACGAGCTAGACTCTTGAATCCTTCATTACCTGAAACGAAATCAGTTTCGCACATTAGAACAACTACTGAACCAACATTACCAGTTGAGTGTATATACGCCTGTACTGTTCCTGCACCAAAAGTTCTATCAGCTTTCTTTGAAGCCATATCCCCGCTCTTTTTACGTAGAATAACAAGAGCTTTCTCTATACTTCCTCCAGCTTCTTCTAGAGCTTTTTTACATTGCATAACAGAAACTCCAGTTTGATCTCTTAAATCCTTTATTTGTTCAGTTGTAATCATAGTAATTATAAATTAGATATAATAAAAACAAGCAATAATATTATACTACGCTTTCTTTGCTTCTGTCTTTCCTAGTGTTTTACCTTCGCTATATGCTTTTGTTATTTCATTAACAAAATATTGTATGCTTGATTGAGATGAATCATTTCCAGTTATAGGGTAAGCAATTCCAGTTAAATCACAATCAGAACCACAAAGAGCTATTATAGGTATATTCATATCAATAGCTTCTTTTACAGCGTTCTTTTCTCTTTTTGGATCAATTACAAATAGTGCTTTTGGAAGTTCTTTCATAGAAACTATTCCTGAAAATAGTGCTTCTAGATTTTCTATTTCTTTATCTATAAGTAGTCTTTCTTTTTTTGTAAATTTTCCTAGTTCTCCTTTTTCTTTATCAGTTGTTAGTTTTGTATACTTTTCTATTCTCTTTCTTATCTCTGGAGCATTTGTAAGAGTACCTCCTATCCATCTTCCATCAACAAAAGGCATGTTGATTGATTCTGCGGCATTTTTTACTGCTCTTCTTGATTCACTCTTTCCACCAACTACCAATAGAGTCTTACCCTCTTTTCCTAGACTCTTAACATAATCCTTTGCTTTATCTAATAAATCTTTTGTTTTTTCAAGATCAAAAATTTCTACATTATTTTTTGATCCAAAAATGTATTTTGCTACTGTTGGATGTCTACGAGACTTTGAAAAACCGAAATGTGCTCCAACCTTGAACATTTCCTCAATAATATGATTTGTAGATGTGTTATTTGTTTCTTTCATAAAGTGATGCAAACTATATCAAAATCAAGCTTTTTTTGCAACGTCTCTCAAGGCTTCGACTATTGGATCGAGATTTCCTTCGAATATATGAGATATATTATGCCATGATTCTTTTATTCTATGATCAGTGATTCTATCTTGAAGTATGTTGTATGTTCTTATCTTTTCTGATCTATCCCCTGTACCTATTTGATTCTTTTTATTAACACTAAACTTTTTTGCCTCCTCTTCTTGTTTTAAGGCTTCAAGTTTTGCAATAAGGACCTGCATAGCGCGTTCACGATTTGCAGCTTGACTACGTTCATTTGTAGCCCTTACATCAATACCTGTTGGTTTGTGCACCAATCTAACAGCAGTCTCCACCTTATTAACATTCTGTCCTCCTTTCCCTCCAGCTCTTGAAAATTCCATCTCTATATCTGAAGGATTAATCTCAATTTTTGTTTTTCTTCTTATAGGAAGTATCGCTACCGCAGCTGTAGATGTATGTACTCTACCCATTTTCTCAGTTTCAGGAATACGCTGTATACGATGAACTCCTGTTTCGTATTTTAATGCTTCATAAGCACCTTTACCACGAACCTCTAAAGATACTTCTTTATACCCACCGAGTGGGCTTTCAGATTTTTCTACTATCTTTGGTGCCCAACCTTGCATTTCAGCATATCTTTTATACATATTTAAAAGCTCTTCAGCAAAAAGTGCCGCTTCTTCTCCACCAGCTCCCGCACGAACTTCTAGTATCATTTCAGTTGGACTTTCAATCTCCTCTTTTTCAGAATCTAGTATAGCTTGTATCTGTTCTTCAGTATTTTTCTTTTGAATTTCTATATTTCTAAGATCAGCTTCTGCCATTTCTTTCATGGCCACATCATTTGCCATAATCAAAACCTCCGCTTCTTCTTTTAAAAGCTTTTCATATATTTCTGCCAGATAGGAAGTTTTGT
>CAZFXF010000018.1:0-10488 GCA_964522965.1 uncultured Candidatus Saccharibacteria bacterium | reverse complement strand
AGTTTCTCTTTTATATACTGTTTTAAATAATCTCCAGTATTTTCTCCATCCGCTGTGCTATTCATAGAAATAATAATCTCTTTTACATTATCATCTATTCTTTTTATTAATTCTTTAAGTCTCACTCTTTTTTCAGGTTCTTTATCTAGTATAGGTATAGTTCCTCCAAGGATAAAATAAAGACCATTATAAGCCTTACTTTTTTCTATTGTTTCAAAATCAACATCTCTTGCAAGTATCATTAATTTTTCTTTATCTCTATTTAGACTTGAACAAATATTACATAAAGAACTATTTTCTTTATTATTTTGAAAAAATCTAAAACATGATTTACATATTGTTACGCTATTTTTTATTTCATTTATTAATTCTGTAATACCATTTATATAACTAGTATTTCTTGTAAGTAAAAAATAAACAAAACGTTTTGCTTGTCTAGGTCCAATACCAGGAAATTCTCCAAAATATTCAGCGAGTTTATCTAATGGATTCATTAAGCCATTATATCAAAACGCTATAAAAGGGGAATTGTTAAGTTAAGCGTACTAGAAGCCTACTATTTCAGTACCACCACTCTTATTTTCAAAATCTCCAAAATCACTTTTATCAATAGACATAAAGCTTGTTTTCTTTTCATCGAAGTATAGTTCAACAACACCAGTTGGACCATTTCTATGCTTTTCAATCATGATTTTTGCAATATTTGGTCTTGCTGATTCTTTATTGTATTTATCTTCTCTATGTATAAACCAAACCATATCAGCATCCTGCTCAATTGATCCAGAGTCTCTTAGGTCAGATAGTCTAGGTTCACCTCCACGTTGTTCAACTGCACGAGAAAGCTGTGATAGAGCAATAACAGGAACTTCAAGCTCACGAGCTAGCTGTTTCAAAGATCTAGAAATTTCTGTAACCTGCTGAACTACATTGTCAGAATTTCTTGATTGTGTAGGAACCATAAGCTGTAAATAATCCACTATAATAAGTCCAAGACCTTTTTCACTCTTTAGTCTTCTTGCTACTGCTCTCATTTTCAAAATATTGTTTGCAGGCTGATCATCTATATATATAGGCGCATTTGAAAGTCTATCCATAGCATCTCGAATAGCTTTAAAATCAGTTTCTATAGATAAATTATGTCCAGTTCTAATCTTCCAAGCTTCAACTTGTGATTCGGCAGATAACATACGATCAACTAACTGTTGTGAACTCATTTCAAGAGAAAATATTCCAACAGGAACACTATGTTCAACTGCTGCTTTTCGAGCAATATCTAGGGCTAGAGATGTTTTTCCCATACTGGGTCTAGCAGCAAGAATAATAAGGTCAGATTTTTGTAGACCAGCAATTTTATTGTCCAAAGCTTGGAAACCAGTTGGTACTCCACGCATTTCTCCACTACTTCTATGAAGTTTATCAATTCTATCCCAAGCTTCACCTAATGTATCCTTAAGTGCTACGAATTTGTGAGTACCTGTAAAGTTTGTAACTTCAAATATCTTTTTTTCTGCTTTATCAAGTAGCTCATCAAGTTCTCCTGCTTCATCAAAACCAAGATTTCCGACATATTCAGAGGCACTTATAAGATCACGCATTATATGCTTTTTTTGAACTATTTCTGCATAATGTTTTGCATTTGTTGAAGAGGGAACACTATGAACTATTTCTGTTAAATAACTCATACCCCCAGCTTGTTCAAGCATATCTCTTTCTTTCATTCTAGAAGAAACAGATAAAAGATCTATTGCTATACCCTTTGTATGAAGTTCAAGCATAATAGACCAAATCATTTTATGTCTATCAGAATAAAAAGATCTTTCAGCAACAATATCGGTAACATCATGCATAACTTCTGGACGTATCATAATAGAACCAAGAAGAGCTTTTTCAGCTTCAAGACTCTGCGGAGGAATACGCAAATCCTTTGTTTTAAAGTAAGGTGAAGTAGGATTCATTTTTTTGTACTAGCATTGTATCACGATAAAAATATTTAAGTACAAATGAAATAGTTTATAAACTGTGAAAAACGTGGGGAATAATACTATTTCTTTTTAATTTCAAAACCACTAGGAGTATCTTTTACTGTGTATCCTCTATTTTCGATTTCAATTCTCAAAGCATCTGCTTTATCCCATTCTTTATCATCACGTGCTTGATCTCGAGCTTCTGCTAGAACGATAACTTCTTCAGGAATTTCTTGTTTAATTTCTTTTACTTTATCTAGTCCAAGACCAAAAACTTTATCAAAATCCAAAAGCATATTTACTTTATCTTTTGCAGGTATTGAATGGTCTTTTATCATATCCCAAGTTAAAGCTAAAGCTTTTGGCATATCAAAATCATCATTTATATTATCGATAAATTCACTGCGATAATCTCTATTTTCTCCATGAGAATGTATATGTTCGTGTTCTGTATGATAAAGCCTTAAAAAGCTGTCTATAAGGCGAATATAGGCTGTTTGAGCGCCTTTTACAGCCTCCAAAGTGAAGTTTACCGGTGATCTATAGTGTGAAGTTAATAGCCAGTATCTAAAACCAATAGGGGATATACCCAAGTTTTCTATATCATCAAGTTTGTAGAAATTACCTTTAGATTTTGACATCTTTTCATTTTCAACATTTATAAAACCAATATGTATCCAATAATTTACAAAATGCTTTTCATTTGCTGATTCTGATTGAGCAATTTCATTTGTATGATGAGGAAAAATAAGATCAATACCTCCTGTATGAATATCAATAGTCTCACCCAAGGTTTTTTTTGACATTGCAGAACATTCTATATGCCACCCAGGACGTCCTTTACCAAAAGGTGCTTCCCAAACTGCTTCAGGACTTTCATTTGTATGAAACTTCCATAAAGCAAAATCTTGAGGATTTTCTTTATCATATTCATCATTTGCAATTCTTTCTTTTGTTTCTCTTTCTGGGTTTATATGAGCAAGTTGACCATAATTTTTAAATTCATTTATCTTAAAATAGACTCCATCTTTTGTTTTATAAGCAATACCTTTTTCAATTAGAGTACTTATCATTTCAATCATATCTTGAATGCTTTCTGTAGCTCTAGGTATCTTATTTGGTCTTTTGATATTTAATTTTTCTATATCTTGTAAAAATATCTCTTCATATTTCTTTGTTAAATCATTTAATGGTATTTTTTCAGCAGAGCTTCTATTTATTGTTTTATCATCAACATCAGTAATATTCATTACCTGATCGACTCTGTATTCATTATATTCAAAAACACGACGAATAATATCATTTGAAATAAATGTTCTAAAATTACCAATATGAGCAGTATCATAAACTGTTGGTCCACAGTGATACATGGTTAAATGACCTTTTTTTATAGGTTTAAATACCTCTTTTTTACCTGAAAGTGTATTGTGAATCTTTATTTCCATTTGTATTGTAATAATAGCAATAATTTGAGATAATGGCCAAGTGTTGTTTCTAAATAATATTCAAAAATATTTACATGAATGATATAAACCAGAAAAAAGTTTCATACATCCTTTCAGGATTACTTATAGTTATAGTAGTTTTTTTTATAGGAAAATATATTGGTCAAAGAGATTTATTAACTGATACTAGATCAATAAAAATACCCGAGGGAATAGAGATTACAAATGAACAATTCGAACCTTTTTGGAAGGTATGGAAAGTTATAAATGATAAATTTGTTACAGCTACTACTACAGATTCACAAAAAAGAGTTTATGGTGCAATTCAAGGTTTGGCTAGTTCACAAGGTGATCCATATACAGTATTCTTTCCACCAGAAGAAAATACAAATTTTAAAAGTGATATAGCCGGAAATTTTGAAGGAGTAGGTATGGAAATAGGTCTAAAAGACGGTATGTTAACAGTCGTTTCCCCTTTAAAGAACAGTCCAGCAGAAAAAGCAGGTGTACGTCCAGGTGAAAAAATCATTAAAATAAATGATAAAGTTGTAGGTGATTTGCCAGTTGAAAAGGCAGTAAAGATGATAAGAGGACCAAAGGGAACTATAGTAAAAATTACCTTTGTAAAGCCAAGTGGAGAACAAGTAGAGCGACCAATTACTCGTGATGTTATAGATATCCCAACTATTGAGAAGGGATTAAAAAATTCAAGTTCAAATACAGGTAGTACAACTGCTTCAACAAATAATCCAAATAAAATAGGAGATGTGTATACTGTTAGACTTTATAGCTTTACTGCTCAATCTCCAAGACTATTTAGAGAGGCTATGAGAGAATTTGTATTATCAGGTTCACATAAACTTATAATAGATCTACGTGGTAACCCAGGAGGCTATTTGGATGCAGCTTGGGATATGGCAAGTTGGTTTCTACCTGTTGGAGCAACTGTTGTAACAGAAGACTTTGGCGGCAAAGCAACAAATCAAGTATATAGGAGTAAAGGATATAATATTTTTGATAAAAATCTTAAATTATTGGTATTAGTAGATGGAGGTTCAGCTTCAGCTTCAGAAATTCTAGCGGGTGCACTAAAAGAAAATGGTGTAGCAAGACTAGTTGGTAGCAAAACATTTGGAAAAGGATCAGTTCAAGAACTTGTTCCAATAACTGAAGATACATCATTTAAGGTAACTATTGCTCGTTGGTTGACACCTAGTGGACACAATTTATCACATGATGGTTTGGTACCTGACTTTGAAGTAAAACCAAGTCAAAAAGACATAGATGCCAAAAAAGATGTTGTAATGGATAAAGCACTTGAAATTTTGAGCAAAGAGCAATAGTATTAGGTAATAATAATTAAATAAAAACATGAAAGTAATACTACTTAAAGATATTCCTAAGATTGGAAAGAAATACGATATAAAAAACGTTGCAGATGGTTATGCAATAAACTTACTTATACCAAAGAAATTGGCTATACCAGGTACTAGTGAAGCTATAAAAAATATTGAAGTTATAAAGTCAAAGGATGAAGGTGAAAAGAAAGTTCAACAAGAACTTTTAGTAAAGAGCTTAAAGGAACTTGAAGAAGCTAAAATTGTAATAAAAGAAAAAGCTAATGAAAAGGGTCACCTATTTGCAGGTATACATAAAGAAGAATTAGCAAAAGAAATTGAAAAGCAAACTAGAGTAAATGTATCTCCAAGTTTTATCGAAATGGAACACCCAATAAAAGAAATAGGGGAGCATATAGTTACTATTAGTGCTCTAGGTAAAAAGGCAAATATAAAGATTACAGTTGAAGCAAAATAGGCTCAATTCCTATCTTTTAAATTTATATTAGACATATAGTGCATATAACAAAAAAGAGCCTTACGGCTCCTTTTTGTTTATCTATATAACGTGAACGATTTTCTTTCTGATTATTGAATTGTCGAAGTGTACCTTTCTCTTTGTACCAAATTTCACAACTCCATTCTTTAGGGCAAATAGGGTATGGTCTTTACCCATTCCAATATTCTTACCTGGAAGTACATCTGTACCTCTTTGGCGAATAATAATATCCCCTACGAACACTGCTTGTCCATCATTAACTTTAACCCCCAGGTATTTGGGATTCGAATCTCGACCATTATCTGTTGAACCTGCTGCTTTTTTGGTTGCCATACTCTATATTAATTAGTGACAAAAGTATATATTATTAGCCTCAAAAACGCAAGTATAATGGTATTGACATATAAGCCTAGATATGCTAGTATATACGTATATGAGGTAAAAGTGAGTGTCTTACTTACGAATACCTCATTTTGATTTATGATAGAAATTACTACAAGTGTTGTATTTCTTTTGTCCTCTATGTATGGTGCCGGTACTGATAAGGTGGATACAGCAGTTGCAATTAACAACAATTCTACCAATAACCAAAATACTCAGGCCGTAATACTAACAGGTGATCCAAAAGAAGTCGAGAAATATATTCGTGAAAAGTATGCAGATACACCCATTCTTATAGAAATTGCTCGTTGTGAATCTACATTTAGACATGAAGATAAACAAGGTAATGTTTTAAGAGGAAAGGTAGACAAAGCCGATGTAGGTGTGATGCAGATTAATGAAAGATATCACCTTGAAAAAGCTAAATCATTAGGTTTCGATCTTCATACAATACAAGGTAATACTGCTTATGCAGAATACCTATACGAAAAAGAAGGTGCAAAACCCTGGAGTGCTTCAGCAAAATGTTGGAGTAAAAATGATATAGTTGCTAAAAAATAAATAATAAAACAAAAGACCCACGTAATGTGGGTTTTTTGTTTTACATAAGTGCAATTAATTGAGTTAATTAATAAACCATGTTAACTTACAACTAACTATGAATAAAAATAATATACCTAAGAGTATTTTGGAAGAAATTGATAAAGTAGCTGACGGATCAATAAATAATGCAATGGAGGTTTCTAAATCTTTAGATAATTGGATTATCGGAGCTGTAGTTGGACTGTTTACTGCTAGTTCAGGATTTATACAGCTTTCAGATAGTGTTATAACTTGGAGTATAGTTATATATTTTGCTTGGCTTTTATCTTTAGTTCCATTAGTAATAATACTATGGATTTCGTATGAAGTTATAAAATATGACAGAAAAACATATAAAGATCATAAGAATTTAAAAAATTTATTAATAAGTGAAGTGCCTGATAGTAGTAAAATAGGAGCTGCAATTGATGAAATTAAACATAAAAAAAGAAGTACATTTAATATTGAAAAAATTACAGAATATCAATATCCCATCGCAATGATTACATTACTACTTTCATTTATTTTACTAATTATTTTTTCTATACATAATATAAAGGAAAAGAATAAAGTAGTAATAATTAAAAAAAGTTTAGATATAGAGAAACAAAATCTAGAAATTCTTTTATTAAAGAAACAACTAAATTCAATTAAGTAAGATATTTCATAAATGATATATAGATGTGGATAAATCTAAAATTGGTCGTGATATAATATAAATATAATTATATAACAAAATACTTCTGCTGTTCGGGCGGTTTTATTTTGAGAAAATTAATGCGTATAGACCTATACGTCTAGCTGTATTCGAACACAGCTTTAGGTGAATGCATTCACCTAAAATAGATGTGGAGCCATTCTCATAATACAATGCCTGCAGAAGTACTTTGTTAAATAAGATTTTAGCATTTACAAAATTACTAAAAAAGTGGATAACTTAAAAAAAGTTTTCATAAAAATAAGTAAATAAATTTATAGATTTGACTCTTTACATATATAAATGCTAAAACTTTCTAAAGAGTGAAATTAAAGGATTTCCTTAATATAAGAGTAATAGTTGTAGTAAATGAATTCAATTATAAAGGGGAATATGGACCAGTAAGCTATGTCGGTAATGTAATTAAAATAGATGGCAATAATATATTACTCTCTAATACCTGCAATTTTACAGGCGGTAAATGGAAAAAACTAACAGAGAGTATTGTTATAAATGCAGGAGCAGCATCATTTGTAAGCATTAATGAAATTAAATCATGATATGGCACGAGACAATCGTGTCATTTTCTTTTGTATATTGACTTATATGCTATTTATATGTTATAAGTTGAATAGAAAAACAGTAACTGAAACAATCAAATAGGGATAACTATACATATGAGTAAGGATGAAATTTTCGCGTTAACTTTAGAAAGTCTTGGTATCAAGCTTTTGACTCAAGGGGTTAAGCAACACAATCGACGCACTATGGGTGAAAAGCTGCTTACTGTCGGTGATGTCTGTAGAAAATATCCGTATCGTCTCAGAACGAGAATGCATAAAAGGTATAATCAAGAAGACCTTGGTGCTGGTAAAGACACTATCAATGAGTTTAAAAGTAGACTTGCTGAGCTGGGCTTAACAGCCGACGATTGGCCTGGGCTGGTTCCTCACAATGAACTTTTGCTTCATCTCTCAAAAGAGGAAATTATGAAGTTGCCAGTCCGGGAGGTACTTACTACATATGACGATTATTTTCACTCAAGGTTGTGTGTGATGGTTGGGTGTGACGACACAACAAATGAAAAGTGGCGAGTTGTGGTAACGGTTAAAAATCTTATACTTGTTGATCCACACACATACAGTAGTGATACGCAAAGATACCTCATTCAGCCATATAAACGTAGATTCATGGTTCTTCGAATGAAGTTAGTTGCAAGAGGGTTCAATGAAAGTGACGGCCCGTTCTTTAAATGGAATCCTGAACCTGATGCAATTTGGAAAGCGGAAAAAATTCTCCGCGCTGAAGGCATTAAGGGGAAGAGCCTTAAAAGGTTTGCTCAAATCGCAGTTAATCGCGGTTGGGTAACCTGATTTAAAAGGGAAATACAACAACCAAGCTTGGACTAATAATCCGAGCTTCGTTTTTTATATAGGGAACCTTCTTTCCTCTATATAAGCATGTCGTACAATATATCTTTTACGACATTGTAATAGAGAGAACAGCTGTACTGTATATACCCTACTAATAAAATAAAAAAATCGGTTTCCCGATTCTCTTTTTATTTAATCTATTTATTCTTAATCGATTCTAATAATGGCGTTATAACTCTATCTAGTAAGATATCCTTTCCTAAATATGTACTTGGCTTTTTTAAATATTTTTCCCAAACAAAAATTACTTTTTCTGTTACATAAGAAATGTTTTGTCTTGTTTCAGGCTTTTCTAAAGCCTTTCTAACATCAAAACCATAATAACCTAGTATGATAAGTACTATAAGTATAAGTATTATCCAATTTAGAAAACCACCTTGTTTATTTTTCATATTTTAATTTTAACACGCTTTAAAATGCGATTAAAGGAAAGATAGTGGATTTAGATAGGCCTTTGGATCGGCTAAGGGCATTAAAACATTCCTACAATTAGCACTTCCAGGTAGGTAACTTACTTTTACTCCTTGTGAAGCATAAACTCCAAAGTGTAAGTGTGGACCGGTTGAATATCCTGTATTACCTGAATAACCGAGTAATTGTCCTGTATCTACTTCATCTCCAACTTTAACTGATTGTAGTGAAAGGTGCGCATATAAGGTTGAAAGTCCATTTGAATGTTTTACCATTATCCATTTACCATATGAATAGCATCTTGGTGCTAGATCAGTATTGGCCACACCTATTACAGTACCAGATAAAGCCGAATATACAGGTGTACCTATAGAAGCAGCAAAGTCTACACCTGTATGGCCTTTACCGTTGTACACCTGAGGATTTTTAGTAGCAAAAGGTGTATTACCAAAGTACTGTGTAATTTTTAATTTTTGTAGTGGGGCAGACAAAACTCCAGTTCCTGTATGGGGAATTTTACTTGGATCAATTGCTATCTTTAGTGCCGATTCATATTCTGCTAATTCCCTTTCAAATGCTTCTTTTTGACTCTGTTTTGCTGAGACTATTTTTTTATAATTTGCTTCAGTATTTTTTGTAGCTTTTAAAATACTATTTTGTTCATTTACTGTATCAGCTATAATTTGTTTTTGACTTTTTAATTCTTGTTCAAGTTTCACAAGCTCGGCTTTTTTTGTTTCAGTTTTCTTTTTATTTTGCTCAAGCGAAGTTTTTATACTCTGAAGTTCATGTATTCTATCCTTTACTTCAGATTGCAGATAAGAAAGTCTATCTATATTTGACCAAGTATCTGTAAAATCCTTTGCACCAAGAATATTTTCCAATATACTTCTTGGAGACATTATACTTATATTTGATAAGGATTGTGCAATTACTCTTCTACTATCAGATATTCTATTCTGTTTATCCCCTATCTGATTTGTTAATTCTTTTATTTCAAGATTTGTTGCTGATATTTTATTTTCTGTAATTGCAAGATCAGCTTCAAGTTTCTTTTTAGATAAAGTTAATTCGCTCAAGGTTTTTTTTAATGAATCTGCTTCTTTACCAAGTGATTCGATTTGACTTTGATAACCTTGAATTTCTTGTTCAAGTTGCTTTATATTTTCATTTTTTTGATCTATTTTTGACTTTATATCATCAACTAGAGTTTTTGAAGTGTTTTGAGCATAGCTATAATTAAATATAGTTAATGTAAATGCTATGAGACAAAGTATAGCGAATGATATTTTAAAAGATTTTTTATTTTGCTTATATTGAATCATAGGCAGATTTTAGTCTTGCCAAACTTTCCTTTTTTCCAATTATTGAAGAGATGACAAATGGATCTGGAGATTTATCTTTACCAGATAGTGCATAACGCATAGGCCAAAGAACATTCCCTTTTCCATTCTTTTCTGCATAAGGCCAGATTAGATCTTTTATCTCTTGTTGAGTAAAGTTTTCATTCAGACTATTTATCATTTCTATTACGCTACCGATATGGTTTTTGGTCACATTAATATCCTTTTCTTGTTTCCACATTAACTTTTCTTTTTCGTATTTTGAAACTGATTTTATGAAAGAAAGTTCATCATTTAATAGGCTAGGTATTTGGCCGAAGTATTGAACCTTTTCTCTAAGTAAAGGTAAAACTTTATCTGATATTTTACCTTCAGAGAAAATGCTACAGTGTTTTA
>CAZFXF010000017.1:5897-11214 GCA_964522965.1 uncultured Candidatus Saccharibacteria bacterium | reverse complement strand
ACTAGTGTTTTCTGTCATTAATATAGTATGGAAACAAGAGTAATAGGTAGAATAGAAAGTAACATAACTTTATCAAGTACACGTATTAGATATTGCCTTTATTGTCGCAAATCAACTACAGATGATGACTCACAAGCTTTATCCATAGAGTCTCAAGTTAAAGAAATGACTACATTAGCAGAAAGGTTAAACTTGAATATTGTATCAATAAAAAGAGAGTCTCATTCAGCTAAAGATTCAGGACAAAGACCAGTTTTCAGAGAATTGATAGAAGAAGTAAAGAGTGGAAAGTATAATGGAATACTTGCTTGGGATGTATCGAGAATTAGTAGAAATGTCATTGAGTTATCAGAAGTAGTTAATTTAATGGAAGAAAAGAGACTGCTTCATATACAAACAAATGGACAAGCATTCACTAATTCACCTAATGAAAAATTCTTACTAATGATTTTAGGTTCCCAGGCAAAGTTTGAAAACGATAACAAAAGTATTAACGTAAAACGAGGATTAAAGGCAAGAGTAGAAATGGGTTTGTGGCCATGTAGACCTCCTACTGGATATACGAGATTTAAACGAATGGACCAAAAATGTGAATCAGTAATTGATAAAGAAAGAGCTCCAATTATTAAACAAGTTTTTGAAAAAATTGGTTATGATGGCTGGAGTGGTAGAAAGGTATATAACTGGTTACATGACGATATTAAGTTTAAAACAGAAGCTGATAAGTTTCTTAGTTTGGGTAATTTTTATGAGTTACTTAAGAATGACTTTTATTACGGAAGATTTGAATATCCAAGAGGGTCAGGTCACTGGTATAACGGTGCACATGAGCCAATTATTACCAAGGATCTTTATGATTTAGTGCAAGAGAATATTAAGAGTCAGATATTACAGCCAAAATCTGAACAAAAAGAATTTGCTTTTACTAAACTTATGACGTGTGGGGATTGTGGTTCTGGTATTACTGCTGAAGAAAAATTTAAACATCAAAAGAATGGCAATACTCACCGATACATATATTATAAATGTACACGAAAGAAAGACGAGAATTGTAAAAATCCTGTCATTAATGAAGATGATTTAGTTGATCAATTAAAACAACTTATTGATGATCTCGATATCAGGGTATTACCAATGAAGGAGAAGATTTCAAACGAAGTCAAAAGGTTTAAACTTTTTCAACAAACACTTCTTGGCACAAAAGCCCAAATAGCTGTTAAAGATATTGATATACGAAATTATGCAAAGTTTATTCTCCAAGAAGGAAATATAGACGAGAAGAGAGAATTTTTTAGGTGTCTTAATTCTGATATTTTGTTGAAAGGTAAGAAAATTAGTTTAGTAAATTAAAGATATTTTTTGTGCTAAAATGCAAGTATTAATCTTAATGGAATCTCTAATCTTAACTTATAAATATTGGATCATACTACCTCTAGCAATTGTAGAAGGTCCAATAATAACTATAATAGCTTCGTTCCTTGCAAGTATGGGTCTGTTGAATGTTTTTATTGTTTACCCGATAGTATTATCTGGTGACATTATTGGTGATATTATTCATTATTTTGTTGGTAGAGTTGGTGGAAATAGGATAGTAAAAAAGTATGGACATTACTTTAAAGTTACAGAAGATAATATTCACGAAGTTAAAATAAAGTATTTTAATAGTAAAAACTCGCTTTGGAAAATAATCACACTAAGTAAGGTCACCCATGCCCCATCGTCTCTTATTATGCTAGTCTCCGGTATTCTAAAAATTGATTTCAAACAGTTTTTGTTAATAACTACCGTTAATAACATTTTTAAAGTACTTGTGTTTGTTCTTATCGGGTTCTTTTTTGGTAAATCATACTTGGTAATAGAAAATTATATTAGCAATTCTTGGATAATTTTATTACCAATATTTGGTATTTTTGTTTATTTTTTATATTCAAAAAAATAACTTATGAAAAAAGTATCTTGCATAATCCCAACTTATAATGAAGAGGAGCAAATAGGGACAATACTTGGAACCTTAAAACTATTACTTGGAAAGATTTTAGATGAAATAATAGTAATTGATGATTTTTCTTCTGATCAAACAAAGGAAATAGTTAAATCTAATAAAAATATTATCCTAGTTGAACATTTGAAAAATGAAGGAAAAAGCAAAACCATTGCAGACGGAATCAGAAAAGCTAAAAATGATATCATTTTAATGATTGACGGTGATTTGATTGGGTTAAATAAAACCAACATTCATAGTTTAATTAATCCAGTAGTTACTGGTCTAGCAGACATGTCTATAAGTTACAGAGGCAATACTCCTAAGTGGTGGATTAATCTTTTCAAAATTGAGACTTTTAGTGGTGAAAGGTGTTTTTATAAAAATCTGCTTTTGGAGAATTTAAAAGAAATAGAGTATCTGCCCGGATATGGTCTAGAAGTATACATTAATGAAAAATTAGTTCGAAACAAGCTGAGAATAAAATCTGTTCCAATGGAAAATGTAACCATAAAATTTAAGTGGCATAAACATGGAATAATTATTGGTGTTTGGAAAGAACTATTAATGTGGAAAAATATTTTTGCAACCGTTAACCCTATAAAATTAATAGTACAGGTGGTAAGGATGAAAAAACTTTTAATAGACTAAAGTTTATATTTTTGTAATATTGGTTTATAGATATATAAAGAAATTAGTGACAAAACTGACCATAATATTCTTCTTCCTAAACTTAAATGTTGTGTATTAATAAGCATATATTCAATTTCTGGAACAGCACCTCTATTTAATTTAAAACTAGGTGCACCAGAACTTATGTTGAGAAATAAGTTGTTATCATGAGCATATTTAATAATATATATTAAACATCTTCTATATAAAGCATCTTCACTTGGTCTTTCGATTTCATATCCAACAATTGGAGCTGTAACTGTAATGTTGTCTCCAATTAGACCAACAACTGCGACAAATTTATTTTGTTCAGTGTCTAGAAGTAATCTTAAGTGTAATAAGTTTTCTTTACAAAGTTTTTGCATGTAAAGTGAAGTATATTGAATATTTTCTTGAGTATACTTTTGTAGATATAGTTCGTTGTAAAGACTTTCTGCAATTTTAAAATGCTTAATATTATTAATATCAGGTGCTGTGAAAATGTACTTTTCTGATTTTAAAAGTTCGAGATCTCTAACAGAATCTCTTTTTTTTAAATTAAAGCTAGGGAATATGTAGACTTGTCTTGTAACAATTCTAATCCAGCCATTTTTCAATAAATTAGTTAGAATCTCATTATTTTGGGTTTTATTTATTGATCTGATTGCTAGTGTATGATCAGGGTGTCTTTTTACTGCCATTTTAGCCAACACCCTAACATCTATATCTTTCCAAGAGTCACTGAAAAAATTGGTTGATAACATATAGTTATTTAATGTCTGGATTTTATCGATTTTAAAAAATGAAAGAAAAGATGAGAACAAATTTATTACCATTCTCATAATAAAAATAAGCACAGAATTATTTATCTTGTGAAGTTCAACTTTTGAGTAATTGATTATCATTCCATTAGGAGAAACAACGTAACAGTTATTTTCAAAAACTTCGTCTGTAACAGTTGAAAGTATTATCTTGTTATTAAGTTCATATTTTTCAATTTTAGTTTTAATATTATTAAAAAGATATTCAATTTTATTTGAACTAAGTATCGAATATAACTTATATGAAAAATCTTTTTCTATTTTAGCCATTGTATTCTATGTCGTGAGTAGTTGCTGAAGCGAAAGGGATGTTATATCGTATTTTTATATACATTATTTCTATAAAAGATAAAACCTGAGCATTAACGGGAAGATCGCCAACAACATCTCTTGCTTTTTTGTAGTCATGAACCAATTCAGACAATCTACCTCCAAGCAAGTATTTAAGCCCAAACATTGCATATATACTTTTACTCACTCTACAGCTTTCAAAAGGTTTTGTATCATCTGATGACAAGGTGTTGTTATTAAAATAAATGGATCCTGATAGTAAATGTAAACCACTGGTTGCTCTTGGGTTACATTCAAGTACATATAAATCTTTACCATCATCAATAAAATCAAAAGCAACCTGACCATTATATTCTGTGTCCTTAGCAAATTGCTTTATAAAATCGTTACATTTTTCATTTTTTGTTAATTCAAAATATGTTGACGCTGCGTTATTTACTAAATATTTTGGTTTATAAACTACGTGATTAATTACCTTCCCTTTTTGGATAATTGCGTAATTGCATAAATAAGTTCCTTCTATAAATTGTTGTTGCACCCAAGGATATTCTGAGGATATTTCTATTCCTTGTATATTTTTTTTACTAATCTCTCTTATTACGTTTGTTCCAAATCTTGAAAAAACTGGTTTAAGAAGAGTGTTCTTGTCTTCCATTCTTATTTGATTAACATTTTCAACTAAACGCATCTCTGGAACTTTAACAAATTCGTTCATAAATTGTTTAAACATAAATTTATTATGTAAACCAAGTAACAGGTCTCTTTCAGGAATAAACACCTTTTCCTTCAATGGTGTTCCTTGAACGACCAAGCTTAAATAAAAAACATCTTCACAGGTAGGTATAACAAAATCACTACTCTCTATAATTTTGATTATTTCTCTTTTGTAGTTTTTAAAATCTAGTTTTGGTGATGGTATTTTTATAAATTTTACGTTTTTATAATATTTGGTAATTGGAAAATATAAAGAATCAACCACAGTTACATTATGCCCAGATCTCTGCATGATTTTTATCCACTCTAGTGTTACTGGTGCTCTTGGACATGTAATGGTAATTTTCATATTTTTATATTAATTTTTTAACTAAAGAACTACTATTTAGAATAATATTATGTGTTCCTGCTAAATTTTGATGTGAATGAGAATTATCATACTTTGTAAATATGAAAGGTACAGTGGTGTCAAACAAAAAACCATAAGATCTTTGTTCTCTTACTTTTATATGTCTTTTATATGGTAATTTATTTAGTATTTTTTTAAACCATCTAAATTTAACTTGATGAGGTGAAGCAATTGTTATAATGCTATCAATTTTTTCATACAAATCTTCACGCAAGGAATAAGAGATAACTCCACCAAAAGAGTGTCCAAGTAAAATAAACTTCCCATCCTCCTTTTCAAGGAAAGAATTTATTTCATTTATAAGAGCAAGATGTTTGTCTGCTTGATGTAATGAATAAAACATTGGAAAATAATAAACTTCTTTTCCAATGGACTCTAGAGCTTTAAAGATAAGATAATTCCTAAATCTAAAATTATGTATTCCTTGTATAAAAATTACTTTCTTCACGA
>CAZFXF010000017.1:0-5797 GCA_964522965.1 uncultured Candidatus Saccharibacteria bacterium | reverse complement strand
ACTTTTAACATAAGTTATTTTTAGTAATATAATCTTTAATTTTGTTCTTATCTATTTTTTTAGTCCTACCACTAAGAGGCAAATTCATTATAATGATTTTGTCAGGAAGAGCTGTTGTATCAATTGTGTATTTTCCCTTACTTAATTCGTTAGATACTCTTTTTTCAAATGCTCTATCATTCTCTGTTATGTTTATATTCTTTTCGATTACCAGATAAATTTTTTCATCTTCTAGTTCATCATTGTAGATTCCAACCATTGCACAGTTTTTAACTCCGGATATGTTACTGATTGTAGATTCGAAAATTGATGGATAGATATTATGATTTTTCCTTATAATCATATCCTTTTTCCTTCCAAGTAATACTAGTCTACTGTCACTAAAAGCTCCAAGGTCCCCAGTAGGGTGCTCTGTTACCTTATCAAGTCCTAGGTATCTATTAAAAAGATTTTTTCCAGAAACACAGATTTCATTGTCTATTATGTTTACAGTAACACCAGGTGCCATTTTTCCGAGTAAATCACCATCCACAAGGGAGTTGACTTTATCTTGTAGTTCTACGTAAGCAATAGGTAATATTTCCGTTGCTCCATAAACACAGATAACTTTTGTATTTTTAGACAACACTGTATTTAACTTGGATAAAAATCCTTTCAATACAGGGGCAGATCCAAGAACAATTGTTTCTAGTGTATCTGGAAGTGTCGTATTATTTTTATTACAAAATTCTATTGTTTTATTATATTCTGCAGGGATTCCAAAAGTTTTGTTTACCCTGTATTTAACTATATGTTTATAAAACTTTTTTGTATCAAAATCAAGGTTACTAGGTAATATTACTCTTGCCCCTGAAAGTATAGAAGCTAACAAAAAGTGAAGCTGTGAGGAATAAAAAATATCAGCATGTTTGATATTAAGTATTTCTTCTATTTTCCTAAGTATTTCAAATAAAGATTCATATGTATGAACCACTCCTTTCGGTATACCTGTTGTACCAGAAGTAAAAATAATAACGGAGTCATCCACATCATCTATGCGTGTTTCATTAAAATTTTGGTCGACATTATTAACTTTTTTAACTAAAATTTTATTTAGTTTTTTAAGTATGTCAATATCAGGAATACTAATATTAAAAATATTTATTATAGATTTAATACAAGGGGTATTGATTACAGTATTAAGTATTGGATCAATTAAAACATGTTCTGGTTTTGCAAAATTAATTCTACCAATAAAATTATCCTTTCCCATTGCTGGATCAGCTAATACTAAAACACCTCCAGACCTAATAACTGCAAATATGTATATAATGCTTTCGATGCTTGGTTTTGCTAAAAATAGAACCTTGTCACCTTTTTTAAAACCATTTTTAACTAAGTTAATCGCAACAGAATTAATTTGATGTAAAAAATATTCAAAACTTACAGTCTTTCCATTTGTGGTTTCTATAATAGATGTATCTTTTAGAAAATCTTTTTGTAAAAAAAGTTTCTCTAAAATAAGATTTGTATATAAATTAGTCTGCGATTTCATTGTTAATCACTTTTAGAACATCACCTAAATTTTTATATTTTCTAAATAATTCTTTATTCTTAGGCTCAATAGTATATTTATTTTTTATTACTGCCAAAAGCTCGCCAAGATCTATTGAATCCTTGATGTATAAAGATAGGTCAGAAGATTCATTTAAGTCTTCCTGTATATCAAATATGAAATTTAAAATATTTATTAAATCTGATTGTGTAATTTTAGTTTCCATTTTTATTCTTATAAAATGATTCTCTTTCTTCTTTATATTTATGATGAAATGTATTCATAAATTTATCCCAAAAAGGAAAATAGAGGCCATAATTTAAGTAACCGTATTTATGGTGCATATTATGGTGAATTGAATTTATGAAAATTTTGTCTAACATTTTATTCATGTTTGGTGTTGATAGTTCGTACCCTAAATGACCTATTGTATTTCCAATAGAATTAATTATAAATACTGCCATAACTGTGTAAATATGAACTGGTATAAATAAACACATCAATATGAAATAGAGTCCAAGTATAATATTTTCAAGTGGGCTAAATGAAAAATTTGTGAACGGTGTAGGATTTTTGTTTGCATGATGTACAGCATGTGTGTACTTAAAAATTGTTCTATGTGAATGCATAAACCTATGACCCCAATAGAAGTGGGTATCTTGTAAACAAGCAAATAAAATAACCGTAAATATAAAGTAAGAAGTACTGTGTTCAGATATATTAAAATATACTTTTGTATATCCATGGTTTATTAAAAGTATTAAAACATACGCAATAACAACATATATCACCATACTTAGGCTGGACCACTTAATATCTACTAAGATACTCTCCTTGGTTGGTTCTTCCTTTTGAATTTTATGGTTCTTAAATCTATCTTTTTTTAATTTATATACATAGAAATAAGCAAACGAACCTAGCACGTAATTGCAAAATAAAAAGACAAAAGTAAATAAATAAAAATAATTTATATGGTCTATTTGTAACAAATTACTTAGATTTGAAAGCATGATTATTTTTCAATAATAACACAAAACAACTAAAAAAATAACAGCACCGAAAGCAAAGGTGCTGTTATGTTTCTAATTGCCAAAATGTTGGCTTTTTAAACACTTTTTAAAAAGGTACTTTCCTTGAGGAATCTTATGGTTTGGTTATGGACTTGTTTTGAAAATATAAGTCCAGTATGTCCTGTAAAAACTTTCGTATGAGGAATATCATCTCTAGGTTTAGTTTCACTGACTAGTACAACACCATCATTCTCAGGAAGTTTTCCATTAGCTTTAAGGTCATCTGTTTTTCCTAGTTTTCCAAAAAGCTGAAATGTTGATGCTAAACGAAAAAGATTAAAGGTGTCGTCTGTTCCTGCAATGATGCCAACTTGAACGGAGGTATTTTTTGGTATTACTACTCCCTCAGTTGCGATTAATTTTATTGATTTTGGTAACATCCATGAACCTCTACCTTGAGAAAGAGTTCTTCCGAGCAGAGATCCGTTAAGGGGTGATCCAAGACAAACAACTTTTTCAAGACTTGGAAATTGGCTCATGTGTTGAATTGTAATTGTTCCTCCTAGGCTATGACCTACAATGACATTAGGTTGAAAATCGTTAACTGCTTTAATGAACCTCGTCGTAATATCGACTTCATTTGGAATAAGAGGGTAGCCAAAAACCCTAACTTCGTACCCAGAACTCCTTAATATGTTGACGAAAGGTGCCATAAGATACACATTCATGAACATACCATGAATTAAAAGAACTTTTTCCATTATGATTCTCCAGTAATTAGAACTAATATAAGATTACAGGAACGTATGTATCGAGTCAATTTGTCGTTTTCAGAGAAATTGAGAAAATATATCCGTCTCTTTCAAACAGGGAACTAATCCAGACGCTATCATCTTTTTTTACGTTCAGAGTATTCTTCACTGAAGAGATTACTATATAGTATTTTGGTTCAGAAATTATCTGATCAGATTTTTGAACAGATTCTTTTAATGACCACATAGCCGTTTCTAAATTAATTGGTTTTTTGTAAATCTCTTTTAATATTGTTAATTCATTTTCATTGCAACAGTATTCGAGTAAATCTTTTTTTCTTGGTCTTAAAAACTCAACATCAACTCCTATTTGAAAGTCTTCACATAATGCAACAAAAATTACATCTTTTGAGTCAGATACTGAACAAAATAAATCTTTATGATTAGAAATATGAGGTTTATTATTTTTCTTTTCTATAACTAAATCAAGAATAAGAGCTTCCTTGGCTAAAGCTTTGAGAAGTGAGTATTTATCAGTAATATTTTTATTGCCAACCTTATAAAATATAACTTTATTATTTAAAACTATCTTTTGCATTATTTACTGTATAAGTTTAGTATACTAGATACTACATACATGAAATCTAAAATTACAGCCATATCCTATTTCTTTCCAGAAAGACTTGTTTTTAATAGTGAGATAGAGAACGAGTTACAGCATAGAAATCAACATCTGCATGTTCCTGAAAATATTATTGAAATAACTACAGGCATACAATCAAGAAGATTTTGTCGTGACGATGAATATAATTCAACCTTAGCATCTAGTGCAGGGCTGGCTTTATTTAAAAAATACAATATCAACCCAAAAGATATCGACTTACTCATATTTGCTTCGGCAGGACAAGATCTTATTGAGCCAGCAACATCTCATATAGTCCAAGATACCCTGAAAACAAACTGCAGAGTGTTTGATATTAAAAATGCCTGTAACGCATTTATTGATGCATTAATTATTGCAGATTCATGCATTAAATCTGGGTTGCATAAAAACGTACTTATCGTTACAGGAGAAGCTTCTTCTAAATCCATTAAGTGGAGCCTGAAAGATAGAGCTGATCTAAAAAATAGTTTTCCGGGGTACACATTAGGTGATATGGGTACGGCAGTTTTGGTGCAAGGATCAAACGATGGTTCAGGTCTTGTGGTTAGTGATTGTTTAAATGATAGTAGTAAATGGGAAGTTGGTACTTTACCAACAGGAGGGTCAAGGCATCCAAGAGGTGACGAATATACTTATTTTCGTGGTGATGGACCAGAACTTAAAAATTCTTTTGAGAGAATAGCTCCTAATTTTTTCAATACATTTTTAGAAAAAAATAAGATAAATAAAGATACCATTGATCATATTTGTATGCATCAAGTTTCAGAATATTATCTAAATGAAATGATTTCTCTACTTAAGATTGATGATAAAAAAATTATTCATACTGCGAAAGATTTTGGTAATGTTGCTGCAGCAACATTACCCCTTCAGCTTGCTCTATTGAATGAGGATAACAAACTAAAAAAAGGAAATAGTATTTTACTTATCGGTTTGGCGGGTGGTGTAAGTGTTGAGCTCGTCTATTTTATTTGGTAAATAGTTCTAAGATTTTTTGCCTGTTCGGCTTCAGTGTATGTGTATAAGGAAAATCATTACTGCTAAATAAAGTTACTTTTTCTATCTTAATATTATTTGGTAATTTGGAATGAAGATGGTCTAGGTCTACTGTGATAGTTTGTTCAGATTTTATTGCACAGTAAATAACAGGAGTATCTTGTTTAAGTTTATGAACAACACATACTTCCTCAGTGTTTATAATTTTTGAGATGATGTATTCAAGGTCCTCAGCAAAAATTTTATCTCCTGTTGGCCAAATAATTAAATTCTTCGTCCTGCCCTTCAATATTAGATTATTATTTTTGTCAAAATCAATAACATCACCCGTATTAAATACTTTATTATTATAATCAGGATAATAACCTAAAAAAACATTATCTCCAGATACTAGCAACTCCCCATTTTCGTTTTTTGAATATTCTAATCCTTTAACAATTTGACCAACATTTCCTTCTCTTCTTTTTTGATCTATAGACAAAGAGATGACAGGTGAGGTTTCTGTAAGACCGTACCCAATACATAGTTTGTATCCAAGTCCTCTAAAAAAATCATCAGTTTCTTTGCTTAAAAGTGCCCCGCCAACAATAAAGTTTTTTAGACTTATGCCTATTTGATTTCTAATAAATTTAAAGAGTATTTTTCTTATAAAAATAGGCAAAGAAGATGAATGAACAATAGTTTTCCTAACCACACTTCTTATATTTTTATTATGAATCTTTCTGAGAATTGAAGATTTTATAAGGTCTAAAACCTTAGGAACAACTGGGATGGTTTTTATTTTATATTTTTTTATAGCTTCAATTATTTTAAATGAATCTGGTTTCTCTAAAAAAACTAC
>CAZFXF010000016.1:0-11622 GCA_964522965.1 uncultured Candidatus Saccharibacteria bacterium | reverse complement strand
CCTATACTATCTATATATAATAATGGTAGAAATATATTCTTTGGCTGGGGACTAAATTCTCTAATTGGTTATTATAACGTACCATGGCAATGGATTTCCTATAGAGAATTCTGTATGGGTAGGCGTGTAACAATTATTGAAAAGGATTTCAATAACAAAACTCATGCTATTGAGGTGTTTATCAAAGCACTTGGACACGTTGGTAGTTGCGCCAGAATTAAAATTGGTGCATTAGAAATTGATAAGGAAATTATGAGACTCAACAAATATAAAATTTATAAGAATTGCATATTATTTGTTGCGTTGAGAAAAAACACATCACCTAAGTTTCTCCAAGTATTTCAGCCTCTACCTGCTTTATTAGCTACACCAGATTTTGTAAATCGTCTCAAATACGATGTCTAATACAAAATTTCAAAGCTTGATTATGGCTTAATATAATCAAAAAAGTTTGAATGATTACTCAGGTCTATCTAATATGGATAGATTAAAATATGAGATAATTTTTCAAAAAAGAAGGCCAGCTATAATATATTTAGCACAGGCCTTTTCTTTTTACCCCACAATTCCAAAATCTAGTGTTTTTCTATCTAGATCTGCACCTATTACTTTAAACTTTATATCATCGCCAAGAGTAAACTTTTTCTTTGTCCTTTGACCAGTTATGGAATAAGTCTTTTTATTGAATTCATAAAAATCATTTCCAAGATCACGAATCTTTATCATACCTTCACACTTTGTTTCTTTTTCTTCAACATAAACACCCCATTCAGTTACACCAGATATAGTACCAAGGAATTCTTGACCGATTTTATCTGCCATATATTCAACTTGCTTTAGCTTCTTTGACGCTCTTTCGGCTTCTGCTGCATCTATTTCGCGAGCTGTGGATGATTCTGCTATGTTTTGGAATTCTATTATCTCACGGTCTTTAAAAGGCTCATGATGTAAATGTTTTGCCAGTATTCTATGTACTAAAAGATCAGGATAACGACGAATAGGGGAAGTGAAATGTGTATAGTATTCGAAAGCTAGACCAAAGTGTCCAATATTCTTTGTTGAATATATAGCTTTTTGCATAGAACGAATAGCTGCAGTTTTTATAAGTGTTTCATGAGGTGTACCTTCAACTTGTTTCAAAAGATTTTTTATACTATGCGCAGTTACATGACCCTTTTTAGTATTTAAATCATAACCAAGTGCTTTTACGAATTGTTCAAGTTCAAGCATTTTTTCTGGGTCTGGAATATCGTGAATTCTGTAAATTGATCCAGTATCTTTTGTGCCTTTCTTTTTTATTGAATCGTAAATATGTTTTGCAACTTCACGATTTGCAAGTAGCATGTATTCTTCAACTAGTTTATGGGTATCCAGTCTTTCTTTTTTATATACTCCAATAGGCTTACCATTTTCATCAAGCTTAAACTTTATTTCATCTTGTTCAAATTCTATAGCACCTTTATTAAATTTTTCTTTTTGAAGTATTTTTGCAATTCTATTTAGAGTAATTAATTCATTTGCATAAGGACCATTTTTATTATCTATACTTTCTTGAGCAGTTTCATAAGTAAAACGATAATCAGAATGCATTACAGTTCTTCCAAACCAACGATCTTTTATTTGAGCTTTCTCATTCATTATGAAAATTGCAGAAAAAGTCAGTTTGTCTTCATTTGGGTTTAGACTACAAAGGTCATTTGAAAGTATTTCTGGAAGCATGGGTATAGTTCTATCTACTAGGTAAATAGAGCAACCGCGTTTGCGAGCCTCTTTATCAAGTGGTTGACCTTCGCGTACATAATGACTTACATCAGCAATATGTACTCCTATTTCATATAGTTTTTCTCCATCTTTTTCTCCCAATTCTTTATATGAAATTGCATCATCAAAATCTTTTGCATCAAAGGGGTCTATAGTAAAAGTTAGTGTATCGCGAATATCACGACGCTTTTGTATTTCTTGTTGTGGAATTTTTCCTTCTTTTCTTGATATTTCTTCAGCTTCATCTTCTACTGCATGAGGGAATTTTGTCTCGAAACCACTTTCAAGAACAATGGCTTCCATTTCTACATTATTATTTCCTTTTTTTCCTATTACTTTTACAATATCTCCATAAAGTCTTTCTTTTGGGTTTGTCCATGTATTTATCTTTACAAAGACACGATCACCTGGTTGAACTTTTTTTGCTTCTGTGGGACAAAGCATAATATTTGCATACATCTTTCTTTCATCTGGAACTATACCTAGTATACCCTCACGCTCTTCTACAGTACCAACAAAATGATCTCTATATCTTTCCAAGACTTTTGTAACTCTAGCACTTTTATTTTCTCCGCTTTTCACTAGTATTTCTACTTCAACTGTATCTTGATTTAAAGCACAGTTTAAATTGCCTTCTTCTATGAAAAAGTCATTTTCTAAATCATTTGGATCTGGTATAAAACCAAGGCCTTTTCTTGTAGTTGTAACTGTTCCTGTTATCCTATTATTCATCAGCTTTTGATTTGAATACTATACAGCATATTGCCTTTTTTTAACAGTTCTGTTATATTTCTCCCATGTTAATGATAAGACTTCAAAGAGTAGGAAGGGTACACGAGCCAGTATTTAGGCTTGTTCTTACTGATTCAAAAAACGGCCCAAAGAGTGGAAAGTATATAGAGGTACTAGGTTCATATGATGCAAGAAGAGAAAATAAGATTGAACAGTTCGATACTGAAAAGATAAAATATTGGATAAGTAAGGGGGCAAAGCTCTCAGATACAGTTCATAACTATTTAGTTGGTAAAAAGGTAATAGCTGGAAAAAAGAAGAATGCTCTTCCAAAAAAGAAACCTATAGTAAAAGAAAAGACAGAAGAAGAAAAGAAAGCTGAAGCTGCAAAAGCAGAAGCAGCAAAAGTCTCAACTACAGAGGCATAAAAAATTATATATACTAGGATTTATGTTTTTAATATCAGGTGTTTGTTAGTATAAAAATCAACAAATTCTCTAATACTAAAGTATTATTGTGTGTTTACTTATAAATAATAATGTGATATAAGTATTTTTAACACAAGGTGTTCTTGTGTAGTACATACAAAGAGACAAAACAAAGAAGAAAGGAAGGAAGCGTGAAAATAATAAATGCAGTTCTGTGCTGGGCGTTAGTTGTTTTTTTATCCCCGTACCAGACCTTAGTTAGATCTCAAACGTTTAATTGGGGTACATGCTATCTAGATTATGGTTTCCATGATTCTGATACTCCCAAAATCATAACTGGACTTGGGAGGAATGGAAGTGTATACACGGTATTTGCAACCTATACCGGCCCTGAATATAGAAGGGTAGTGATAACAGCGTATGCGGGTGGATGTGGGGGGAATTATACATATACATCTGATCAGCGTGGGCCATACGGAGGATATGTGTTAACACTAACCAATAACCCCACAATGTACAACAGAATAGAGATAACACTCAAGTTGTACGATGGTCTTGGTTATAAGGTTGGTGAAGGTTACAGTATTTGGTCCGACCATTACATGCCCAAGAACCCACCGGGTCAGCAGATCTATTAGCTTGCGTGCTCTTTTTCACTTAACCTACCTGAACTTGGGTAGGTTAATTTGTTATCTGTGTAAAACTCATTTGACCACTTTCCTGATTGAAAGTAAAATTGTAATGAAAGTAATGTTGCTGAAAAGATATTAAAAGTACTTAAATGAAAAAATATGAATAATGATCAACAGTTTTTGGAATATGTAGTAAAAGCTCTAGTTGAAAATCCAAATGAAGTAAAAATAACTAGAACAGTAGATGAAATGGGAGTTCTTATGACTTTGGAAGTAGGAGCAGCTGATATGGGAAAGGTGATTGGAAGATCTGGAAATACTGCAAAGGCTATTAGAACACTATTACGTGTTGTTGGAATGAAAAATAACTCTAGAGTTAACCTAAAGATAAATGAACCAGAAGGTGGAGTAAGACCAAGTGAAAAAGCTTCAAAGACAGTAGATGAAGCAATGGCAGATCTAAAGATATAAAGATAAGAAAAACAAAAAATACCGAAAGGTATTTTTTGTTTTATATAACAATAGTGTTACAATAAGTTTTTAGAAAGGGAAAGTACCATGAAAACAAAAACAGTAGTGGTTACAATGTGTTTACCTTTAAATCTAGAGCAAGAAAGGAGGGGTAGTATATTTACTAAGAGATTTGATATTGAACCCGATTCAGAATTTTTTGATAGGATTTCTATTGGACAAATCGTATCTTTAGGAGGAAGGTGGTGTACTATAGAAAGAGAGAATGATGGAATATTCTATGCAATCACTTTCTTAAATAAAAAGGAAGTGGAAGATGATAAAATAGATAAACTAGTTGAACAAGGTTGGGTAGTTCATACTGAAAGTCCTAGACAGTATGAATATACAAGAGATTTTTCGGTAACACATTAACCCAACAAACCCCGGTAGTTTCTATTGGGGTTTGTGTATTTACTAATTTAAGTTAAAGGTGTATTGTTTTTCTTAAATAGCACATAAAATTCAAAAAGAGAAAGGGTAAGTATGGCCAAGTTACATTTTCAGATATTTTTTTCAGATGAAGGGGTTGTTAAACGTGATACTGATGACTTTAAACCAGCTTTGTATTTGAATAATGTAAGGGATGGTGATGTTGTTGATATATTACCTACAAGATCTTTACATTATAGATTTAAAATGTGGTGGACAATAAGATATGTATCAGAAGACGATGTTTTTCCGTACACCATGTTTCAATCCGATGATGATTATTCAAAAACATTGAATTACCTTATTGATGAGTGTAGATTTGAGGTCTGTGAAAAAGTGGTGAGATTATATGCAAAAACTTTTCCTATAACGACAGGATTTATTCTGTCCAAGATTGATAGGTTTGAACCAACTTCACCTCTAGATACACCAGAAATACACTAGTTATGAAAACTACATTATCTATGTTTGTCTTTCCGTCGACTGATACTGTGGGTAATGAGTACGAATCTATTGGAGAAAGACATCCGTTAATGGTTGGAGAATATATATCAAATGAGGCTAACGCTGAAGAACGTTGTGTTGGTAGAACACTATTTCTTTTCAATGCCCACTGGATAATCAAAGGTATAGATAAAGTCAATCATGTAATTACTTTGGAGTTTACCGCTAAACATTCATCTAGATATGGACTTTTGAAGCTTAAGGATGATTTCGGTTTCGTAGTTGACGAAGATGTTGCAAAGAAATACGGTTTCGACTACCTTGCTTCGAAATGATTTACAACTCAAAAAATCCGTGGTACAATGCGACCACGGTATTTTTTATGACATTTCATATAATTTCACTTTTCCCAGATTCTTTTACCTCATATTTAAATGAGTCTATTTTAAAGCGTGCAATAAATGATAAAAAGATAAAGGTTAAATTCTATAACCCAAGAGATTTTAGTAATGTAGAAAGAGCAAGAGTAGATGATAAACCTTATGGCGGTGGTCCAGGTATGGTTATTCAGGCTTTACCAGTAATAAAAGCTATAGAAAAAGCTATAGGTAAAAAGAATACAAAAAAGAAGATTAAAATAGTCTGGCTAACACCTAGTGGTAAACAATTTGATACAAAGTATGCAAAAGATATAGCAAATAAATATACAGATATAATAATTATTTGTGGTAGATATGAAGGTATAGATGCGCGTGTAAAAAAAGTATATAAAGTTGAAGAAATTTCAATTGGTCCTTTTGTATTAACAGGTGGAGAATTACCTGCAATGATAATGATTGATTGTATAGGAAGACAAGTCGAAGGAGTTTTGGGAGATTTTAATTCTTTAGAAGAAAATAGAATAGCTTCAAGTGATGTTTATACAAGACCTGAAATTATAGTGTATAAAGGTAAAAAGATAAGAGTTCCAAAAATACTTCTTTCAGGAGATCATAAAAAGATAGAGGAGTGGAGACGAAATAGAAATAAATAAATTTATATTTGAATTTAATCAATACATATAGTAATGTTTCTTCCAGACAACTTTAGGAGGGAATATGATGGAAGTGATGTTTGAGATAATTAAAAGAGTAAAACCTGGTGGAACCATATTTAGTTTTACATTCAATGAAAAAGCCTATATTGGTAATGTTGAATGTATTACTTATTGGGTTAGAATTTATGGAATACTTTTTATAAAACTCAAAAATGTCAGACCTTGCATTGGTTCTGAGTTTTCTTATGTACCGGATGCAATCGGACTACGAATATTCTGTGCAAATATTGAAATGAGAGGCAGGGAAATCATTTTAGATTTTCCTAATGGAAATCAACCAACACACTTTGGTGCAATCTTTTCCTTTAGAACATAGGAGGGAATATATGGGTGATTCAATTACCGACTTTATCGATTCATTGTATGGGGAATCCACATTTAGCTTTACATTCAAGGATATACCATTTTGTGGAGATATATGTGATATGTGGTATTACCCAAGACATGAAAAGGGTCAGAAGAAACTGGTAATTCAGTTAAGCACACTACGGATGCTAATTCTTTACGGAACAAATGAGAGATGTCGACCAAGATTCAGGTACGTTTTGATACTTAATGGATCGCATATTGAGACAAGAGGTAGAGAATTGATAATATCTCTAAATACGAGAATTCAAGAAAATGGTCTAATGATAGGACCAATAGTATCAATTAGAAAGTTGGATGATACTATATACACAACATAACCCCGACGAAATAAGTCGGGGTTGGTTTTTATAACTTATCCCCTTGACTTTTAAATGGGGTTTTGATAGGCTCAGGAGAACTTCAATCTGATTGAGTTACTCCTTATTTGAAGGATTAATTGGCTTAACATTATCCTTTTTCATGCAAAAGACAAAAAAGTATTTTAGTCGTTTCAAACAACCGTTAACGACTATACCTAACCTTGTTGAATCACAAATAAATTCATTCAACTGGCTAATAGAAAATGGTATAGGAGAAGTACTAAAAGAGTTTTCACCAATAAGAGACTATGCTGGTAAGAAGTTTGAACTATCTTTTACAAATTTCAAACTTACAAAACCAAAGTTTGATGAGCATTATGCAAAAGTAAATAAGTTATCATACGAAGGACAAATAGAAGTAACTGTTAAGTTAAAGAATAAAACAATAGGAGAAGAGAAAGAGCAGGAGATTTTCCTTGCTGATTTTCCAATGATGACAAATCATGGAACTTTTATTATAAACGGTATTGAAAGAGTAATATCACCACAACTAGCACGTTCATTCGGTATTTTCTTTACAGTAAATGATGTTAAGGGAAAGAATTATTTCGGAGCAAAGGTAATACCAGCTCGTGGAGTATGGATGGAAATAGAAACAGATACAGATGGTACTGTTTATGCACGTATAGATAGAAAGAGAAAGTTTCCAATTACTTCTCTAATGAGAATACTTGGTGCAGATACAAATGAAAAAATCCTTGAACTATTTAAGAATGATGAAAAAACTAAAAAGGTAATTGAACTTACACTAGCAAAGGATCATGCAAAAAATACTGATGATGCATATATAGAAATACATAAGAGACTTCGTGATGGAGATCCAGCTACAGCTGATAATGCCCGCGAATTTATTGGAGGTATATTCAATGCTGATAGATATGACATTTCAAGAGTAGGACGTTTTCGTTTCAATAAGCGTTTCGGAAAGTCTATGGATGAAAAGGAAATGGAAAGAAAGACAGTAGATGTAAATGATATTGCTACAATAATATCTCATATAACTACTCTAAATAATACTCCTGATGCAGTAGAAGATGATATTGATCACCTTGGTTCAAGACGTGTTAGATATGTTGGTGAACTTCTACAACAGAAACTACGTTTAGGTGTTACACAAATGAAGAGAAATATTCAGGATAAAATGTCTACAGTTGAACCTGATGTTACTTTACCTGTTACATTTATTTACCCCCGTCCTCTTCAAGCTCGTATAAAAGAATTTTATACAACAAACCAATTATCACAGTTTATGCAACAAGAAAATGTTCTAACAGAAATAGAACATCTTCGTACTCTTACAGCTCTAGGTCCTGGAGGTCTTACTCGTGAAAGAGCAGGTTTTGAAGTTCGTGACGTACACCCATCGCACTACGGTCGTCTATGTCCTATACATACACCAGAAGGTCCAAACATTGGTCTTGTGCTACGTCTATCTACTTTTGCAAGAATAAATGATTTTGGAATGATTGAAACTCCATATGCAAAAGTAAAGAATGGAAAAGTAACTGATGAAATTGTTTATTTGAATGCTCTAGAAGAAGAGAATTATAGAATTGCTCATGCTGCAACACCTTATGATACAAATGGAAAAATATCTGTAGATGAAGTAGAAGTTCGTATAAATGGTAAACCAGGACTTTCAAAGAAAGAAGAAGTTGACTATATAGACGTATCTACAAATCAAGCTTTCTCTATTGCTACATCACTTATTCCTTTCCTAAACCACGACGATGCAAACCGTGCACTCATGGGATCAAACATGCAAAAGCAAGCTACACCTTGTCTTATACCAGAAGCACCTCTAGTTGCTACAGGAATTGAAAAGAAATCTGTAATTGATACAGGAAGAATTGTATTGGCACCAGAAGATGGAGAAATCACTTATGTAGATTCAAGAAAAGTAGTACTTACTGATAAGAAAGGTAAAAAACATGAATATAACCTTGTTCATTATTCAAGAACAAATGGTTTCACTGCTTTCCATCAAAGACCTATTATTTCTCTTGGTGATAAAGTAAAGAAAGGTGATGTTCTAGTAGATACATCAACTTCAGATGGTGGAGAAATTGCTTTAGGACAAAACATGTTAGTTGCTTTCATGTCTTGGTCAGGAAATAACTATGAAGACGCTATTATTCTTTCTGAAAGAGTAGTAAAGGATAGTAAGTGGAGTTCAATACATATAGAAGAATTTGTTGTAAATGTTCGTGATACAAAACTAGGTCCAGAAGTTACAACTTGTGATATTCCAAATGTTGGTGAAGCAAAACTAAAAAATCTTGCAGAAGATGGAGTAATTCGTGTTGGAGCAGAAGTACGTTCAGGAGATATCTTGGTTGGAAAAATTTCTCCAAAAGGCGAAACACAACTTACACCTGAAGAAAGACTACTTAGATCAATTTTCGGAGAAAAAGCTCGTGATGTAAAAGATACATCAAAGAGAATGGAAGGAGGAAAGAAGGGACGTGTTATATCAGTAAAGATATTCTCAAGAGAAAAAGGAGATAAACTAGAATCAGGAATAATAAAGAAAATATATATTGAAGTTGCTCAAGTAAGAAATGTTTCAGTAGGAGACAAACTAGCTGGTCGTCACGGAAACAAAGGAGTTATTTCAAAGATACTTCCAGAAGAGGATATGCCATGTATGGAAGATGGACGTCCTATCGACGTTATCCTTACACCACTTGGAGTTCCAAGCCGTATGAACCTAGGACAGATACTAGAGCTTCACCTTGGTCTAGCAGCAAATACTCTAGGATACCAAGCTATAGTTCCACCATTTGCAGGAGCTACAGATATTGAAATAAAAGAAGAACTAAAGAAAGCAGGTTTTGCAGAAAATGGAAAAATGAAACTACGTGATGGTAGAACAGGAGAGTATTTTGATCAACCAATTGCAGTTGGATACATGTACATATTGAAACTTCACCACATGGTAGAAGACAAGATACACATGCGTTCTATCGGACCTTACTCACTTATTACTCAACAGCCACTTGGAGGAAAAGCTCAAGGAGGAGGACAGAGATTTGGAGAAATGGAAGTCTGGGCACTACTTGGTCACGGAGCAGCTTATACACTGCGTGAAATATTGACTATAAAGTCAGACGATATACAAGGACGTTCACAAGCATTCGATTCTATAGTTAAGGGTGAAAGATTGAAGCAACCAAACCTTCCTGCATCATTCAATGTTCTTTTGAAATCACTTCGTGGATTAGCACTAGATGTCGACCTAGTTAAAAAAGATGGTGAAGAGATTGAATAAGATTAACAGTATAGAAATAATAAAAACAAAACCATGCAAAATAATATAAATAAAAATATGGACATAAAAGATTTCGATGCTGTTCGTCTTGGTGTAGCAAGCCCAGAGAGAATTGCAGAATGGTCATACGGTGAGATTACTCGCCCTGAGACTATAAACTATAGAACTCAAAGATCTGAAAAAGGAGGACTTTTTGATGAAAAAATCTTCGGTCCAGATCATGACTATGAATGTTACTGTGGAAAGTATAGAGGAATAAGATACAAGGGAATAGTTTGTGAAAAATGTGGAGTTGAAATAACACGCTCAATAGTTCGTCGTGAAAGAATGGGACATATAGAGCTAGCAACACCAGTATCACATATATGGTTCCTACGTTCTATGCCGTCTCGTATAGGACTTGTAATGGGTATGTCTACAAGCGATCTTGAAAAAGTAGTTTATTTCGCTGGATATATAGTTACAAAGGTTCATGAAGAAGAAAAAGAAAAATTCATTAAAGATCTAGACAGTGAATATAAGTCAAAGGTTAAACAAGCACAGGATGATAAGACAAAAGAAATGTTAAAAGAGCTTGTTGTTACTGCAAGAAAAGAAATAGAAAACCTAACTCCAGGTTTTGTTATGGATGAAGTTGAATATCATAAATATTCAATGAAATATGGTTCACTATTTGAAGCAAATATCGGTGCTGAAGCTATATTTGAAATTCTAAAAAAACTTGATTTGAAGAAACTTCATGCAGATCTAGAAAAAGAATTTACAGAAGCAAGCACACTTGATAAAGAAAAACTTGCAAAGAGAATTTCTCTTATAAAGTCTATGATTACTTCTGGAATAAGACCAGAATGGATGTTCTTAACACGTATTCCAGTTATTCCACCAGCACTTCGTCCTATGGTTGCTCTAGACGGAGGTAGATATGCAACTTCAGATATAAACGATCTATACAGAAGAGTAATAAATAGAAATAATCGTCTATTAAAGCTAAAAGAAATTTCAGCTCCAGATGTTATTTTGAGAAATGAAAAGAGAATTCTACAAGAAGCAGTCGATGCTCTTATAGATAATTCAATAAGACATGGAAGTACAACAGGTGTATCTGCAATACAAGCTCAAAAGCATGCTCTAAAATCACTTTCAGATAACCTAAAGAGTAAGAGAGGTTTGTTCCGTCAAAACCTTTTAGGTAAGCGTGTAGACTATTCAGGACGTTCAGTTATTGTTGTTGGTCCAGAACTCGCTCTTGATCAATGTGGTCTTCCAAAACACATGGCTCTTGAACTATTTAAACCTTTCATAATTTCAGGTCTTCTAAAGAGAGAACTTGCATATAACATAAGAGGCGCAGGAAAATTGATCGATGAAGGAGCAAAAGAAGTTTGGGAAATTCTAGAAGAAGTAATACAAGGTAAATATGTACTTCTAAACCGAGCACCTACTCTACACAGACTAGGTATCCAAGCTTTCCGACCAACTCTTATCGAAGGTAACGCTATTCAAGTTCACCCACTAGTATGTACAGCTTTCAATGCTGACTTCGACGGTGATCAGATGGCAGTTCACGTTCCACTTGGAGTTGAAGCTC
>CAZFXF010000015.1:0-12004 GCA_964522965.1 uncultured Candidatus Saccharibacteria bacterium | reverse complement strand
TTTATCCACAGTTTTAGCTTGCTTTACTTTTTACTTTATGTATGGTATACTCTTTGCTAGAGGTTTGCTGCTCGTTGCAAACTAAACAATGCTTCGTCCCAAAGGCGAAGCGCAACCAAAGGATACAAATGAAAAAGTTCACGGCGGTTGTCGTGACATTGTTCACGGCAATCCTTTCCCTTGCGCTCGTCGCAAGAGGACAAGCTCCTGCGGGGGCACCTGGTGCAGTAGTAGTACCACCGGTGTTTCCGGAATTCCTTCCACTCGGTGACGAGTGGATGATGAAGGATTGGGCGGTGACAAACCGCCAGTTCCGGATGGGCGGAAACCCTTACAATGTTTCAACCATTTGGAGTGTTGATTATACTGAGAGCGACGGATCTACCAGTTCAATGGGAGCATCATCTTCGGGATACCTCTTCCTAGACTGGGATGATTTCATGAAAGTGTCTCAGAAGATCGGCCTTGATCTTCTGAGGCGCGTGAGGGCTACAAATACTTTCAATAAAACCAAGACCATGACATTTTCAGTGGTTCATGGTTATGACAACATTGTTGCTCGAAAGGGTGTCAATGCTGTATATATTCGTAAGAATATAGGTCTTATCGAAAATATTAAACCCGAATCATTTTTGGATGAAACGGGATTAATACTCCTTCAAGGGGTAGTCCGTGTTGAAGGTCTTGAGAAATTTGAGGTATCCACCGACGGTGGGAACTCTTGGAACAGTAGACCTGTTCAAGATTACGTCACCTTTAAGGTGTCGGACCTTGAATCCGGAAATTTTATCCGGTACAGGATTACTGCTAGGGGTCAGACTCAAGTCTACACACAGACTGGAGACAAGTTGTCTCCACCTGTAGTTAGAGTCCTGAGTGATAAAGTGATCGCTCTGTACAAGACTCCTGGTTCCAAGACTAGGATCGAGTATAAAAACTCTTTTGATGGGGAATGGGTCACCATGAAGGAGTTTCCCTGGACTGACCTGAATCAGTACAGGGAAGTACTGAACTATCCACCAGAAATCGGTTCCGGTGGAGTCAGTATAAGGCTCTTCCGAGCCTCGTCGGAATAAACGAGGTCAAGCAAAAAGGGCGTTACTTGCGTGACGCCCTTTCTTCTATTTTATACTTATATTACAAACTAATTAAATTTCACCCGCATTTGATATTCTGAGTAAAGTTGTGTTACTAAATTCATCTGAAATCATTGGGTCAGCGTTAACACATTTCAAATAAAATGAGTATGTACCAGTCTCAGCAATTTTTGCTTCAAGTCCTAGTGCACTACCGTTTTTGCTATTATTGAACCAATTCCATACAGCTGAACCATCACTTCCATCCGGCTTAATTGTAACTGATGTACAACTATATCCACTCAAGTTATTACTCTTCCAAGCTAGGTTAAATGTTCCTGTAGGACCTACTTTATATGGCACTACTGCCTTTGGATCACCAACTACTGGTGTGGTTACTGGCTTATCTACAACCCCTGAACCACCAATAAATAGTTTGATCTTTGGATTTGATGTAACTACTGGAGGCGCAGGAGGAGGAGGGTTTTGGCCTCCATTATTTCCACCGTTTCCACCACCGGTTGGAGGAGGTGGTGGAGGCGGAGGAGTTGTCGGGGTAGTTACTGATAGTGTTACCGAATTACTATTTACTGTTGGAGAATTTGCTTTTGTACATGTGATAGAAAATACATATGAACCATCGATAACAGAAGACATATTTGTAGGTAGGGAAGTATTTGTATCACTCATTGTTCCACCCCATGCCCATATACTATTTCCACTACTACCATCAGGTTTAACAGCGCTAAATGAACAAGTGTAACCGCTTGGAGGGTTAGACATCACCCACTGTAAATCGAATGTATCACCTTTATTTACACTGGCAGATGATGTATAGCTCATATCAACTGACTTCTTTATACCTAGATTTAGACTTGATACGGGACAACCTAGTGTAGTTACCTTAGGAGTTACAATAGAAGCAATAGGGGATGAAGTAAGAGTTTTTCCTGAAACTACAGCACTAATTATATAATTATACTTTGTACCTGTGTTGAAACTTGGATACTTTTCTGTATTCATTGTTGCTGAACCAGAAAGTGTGTATGTAGCATCTATCTTTCCAGTAACAGTATTTAGACGTTTTATTGTGTATGAACTTGCATTTGGAATTGAATTCCATGTTTGGCTAACCCATAGATCTAGCGGTACACATTTATCTGTTGAAGGGGTAACTGTAAACTGATAATCAGGTGGAATAGCTGGTGCAGGTTGTATAGTTAACTTTGCTGTATTACTTACTACAACTGTACCGTTTGTACAAGATACACTAAATGTATAATTACCTATTTCCAAACCTGTAGTATCCAACCCTGTAACTTGACCGTTATATGTTCCTCCGTAAGACCAAATACTATTGTTTGTTATTCCAGAAGGAGTAATAGTTTTTTGATTACATACTGTATAGTCTGGTGTAAGATTACTTATCCATAATAGATCAAATTTCTCTCCTGATACTACTGTTGCAGAATTATTTGAACTGGTTACAGGTGTTTGGAAAGTATAGTTAGAAAAATTTATATTCGTATCTGTATTCTTTTTTGTATATAGTTTAATTGCTCTTGTGCCAGTCTGACAACCTTCAAGCGGTGCAATAACTGATATAACTGGTGAGCTTGCTTTTTCAACTCCACCAACAACAGCTCTAACACTGTAATTATATTTTTCTCCAGTTGAGAAAGTGAAACTTGGGTAAACTTCATTGTTTGAAGTTCCAACTACATTAAATACAGTTGTTTGTGGATTTACATCTTTTACTCTATATACATTATATGAACTTGCTCCAGGTACTGGACTCCAACTTTCTTTTATCCAAATATCTGTTGCAGAACATTGGTCTCCAGATGTTGTAAGTGTGAAATTGTATACAGGAGGAACTTCTTTAATGGTTATTCTAGAGATATTACTTGTTACCGTAGTACCTGCTGTATTTGTACATGTTACTGAAAGCTTATATGTACCATAAGTTTTATTTGAACTTGAAAGACCGGTAATTGTAGAATTTGATCCAGTACCATATATCCATATTGAATTATTAGTATTGTTTGTGGTATCTAGAGTCTCTTGTCTACATGTATAGTCTGGAGTTAAGTTACTTACCCATCTGATGTCGAAAGTTTTTCCAGCAAATAGACTAACATCTGTATTTGATGCTGAAGTAGTTGTTGTTAAAGAATATATTGATAGATCTTTTGTTGTGTCTGTTGATTCTTTTGCAAATAATTTTATTGAAGGTGAAGCAACAGTTTGAGGACAATTTGCCCCTGTTAAGTATGTTGGTGAAAATGCATATATAGATGGAGATTTTGCTTGTTCTGCACCAGATACGATAGCTGAAACCTTGTATTTATAAAGTTCACTAAATGCAAGTATTTTATCTTCAAATGTAATTTTTCCTGCAACTATATAGTATGGAGTAGTTGTGCTATATACCTTATCTGGTTCATTTGGATTGTATCTATAAAGTCTATATGAACTAGCTCCCGGAATTGGATTCCAGCTCGCTGTAATCTTTAAGTCATTTAAATTACAACTATCACCACTTCTTACTGCTGTTAGGTTGTACGCTAATGGTGCTGATTGAACATCTATATTGTATGTAGTTGAGTGTGTTATTGTTTGACCACCAGTTGTAATACTTGTATTTACAGGAACTGAATTACAGGTAAAGCCAGTACTTACATTATATGGATCACCTGTTACTGTATATCCTCCCGCACCACAACCGTAAGGTCCAGTAGCAACAGCAATTCTTTGATCTCTTATTTTATCTCTACCTATAGAACCTAGTGTGGTAGAATTTGTATTTGCTAAACAATTACCATCATCAAATTGAATACATTTCACAGAGAATTGACCACCATTGTTATAGTCACTAATTGGAGAAAAGTTAGAATCAGTACTACAACCGAAATAAAAACCATTGTACATAGTAGGTGAGGTATCATGTGTCCAAGTTGTTTTACAATAATATACAGCAGGTGTCGTATTTGTTGTATTAACTACAGTTGTTGCTTGTTTTGTATATGTTCCAGTAACTTTTACAGTATATGTTCCAGGTACAGTACTACCTAGAGATTGAACTCTAAGTGTTGTGTTTGCTGTAGGTGTTAGTGTTCTTTGTCCGAAAGCAGTACTACCTACAATTAGACCTGTACTTAAGTCCTTTACATCAACACCACTAGAATTCTTTATTGAATCAACATTCAAGGTAACATCTCCAGTTGCTCCAGCATTTAAATTTGTAAGACTTATAACACTATCAGCAGAATCACCGACAATTATTGTCTTATTACCGTCATTTGATATACCAAAATCAAAACTTGGTGTAGAGACAGTATTTGAAACAGTAAAGTTTATTGTTGCAATTCCAATATCGTTTGTACCATTAGTTTGAGTACTAAAAAATAAATTAGTATTATCCCAAGAATATCTTTGTCCTATACCATCATAAAGAACAGGTTGCTCTAATTGCTGTTTGATTGTAGGTATAGTTGTATTATCAATATAGTTAGGTACTAAATCATAAGCAGTTCTAAACAAAACAAATAAAGTATAGTTACCTGGTTGTAGATTGGTTAAAAGAATCTTATTATTTAGATCCGTTTTTATTACATCACTATTTATTATCATTCCATTTGGAATTGGATCATCAGCCCAAAAACCAGTCTTAAATGGTATTTGTGGATTGTAGTTAAAAGATGAATTATTTGTAACTCTATAGCCAGCTAATATTGTATTTACACCAACTGTTTTTGGATAATTAAGTGTTAAGAGTAATTGATCTCCAGTATTAAAACTAGGTTTATTAATAGAAACAGTAGCTTGTGCGAAATTCTGTCCAACAGTAGGGTTTCCAAGGTTTACTGTTAAAGCCTGTGCTTTATTTGTCAGCCCTAAAAATAGGAATAATACAAATATTGCAGTAAAGATTCTTAAGGGATTTATTTTCATTTTTTTTATATTATCTATTGTATCTATTAAGGGCTTCTAATATTGTAGCTTTCTCTTCTGTAGACAATTGCATTTCGTTTCCGCTGCTAAACTGAGCTAGTATAGTTCTTTTTTCATATGGAGTTAGAGGTTCTTCATTTATTCTTGCTATTCTTGCAAATAATTCTGCTTTTTTATCTGAAATTGAGACCTTCTTTTCAATCTGTAGACTTCCTTCAGGATTTATATCTATTCTTTTTTGTAGTTTTAACCTATTTCCAACCATATCACCTATGTATTGCCATAAAAATGATAAGCCGATTATTAAAAGCAAAACAAGTATGAGCCACATTGCTTTCATGTGACTATTATCTTTCGGTTTTTTTAAAAATTCCATATGATTTTGGGTTTAGAACTATTAATATGAATATTATTATACCATTATATTGATTTGTATATTCCGCTTGCTGTGGAAATGTAAATATGATAATTTGGGTTTATGCAAAATATACATATATTGATAAACATTATCGGACAGGTATTATTCGGAGGTTATTTCTTTTGGAATGGTATAAAGCACTTTAAAGATCATAAGTCATATACTATGTATGCTCAGGCTTTCGGTGTCCCATTTGCTAGTCTTATGGTTTATGTAAGCGGTTTACTTATATTCCTAGGTGGTCTTGGAATTATATTTAATATTCAAAAGACAATATCACTTATACTTATACTAGGTTTCTTGGTACCAGTTACATATAAAATGCATCAATTCTGGAAAAAAGAGAATCCAGCTGAAAAGAATAGTGAAATGATAGCTTTCCTAAAGAATGTAGCACTTATAGGAGCCGTGTTACTACTAATGTAGTTTCAATTAGGTAGTCTATTGTGCTAAAATAGCCTTTAAGGCTAAATATGAATGAAAATTCTAATAACAATTCTTTAAGCAAGTATTCAAGTCCATACAACCCTCAAAATACTGAAAAGAGGATATATGAAATTTGGGAAAATAGTGGCTTTTTTAATCCTGACAATATAATAAAAAGTGAGGGTAAACTTGCAATAAATAATGATAGTAAGCCTTTTACTATCATTATGCCACCTACAAATGCCAATGGTTCTCTTCATGCAGGACATGGTCTTGTTATGACTATAGAGGATATTATGGTTAGGTATAAGAGAATGAAAGGGTATAGAGCTCTATGGCTTCCTGGGCTTGATCATGCTGGTTTTGAAACTCAAGTAGTTTATGAAAAAAAGCTTGAAAAAGAGGGAAGAACACGTTTTGATATACCACCAAAACAACTTTATGATGAAATTTTAGATTTTACTCTTACAAATTCAAAAAATATAAAAGAACAAATTCGTGCAGTAGGTGCAAGTTGTGATTGGTCACGTGAAAGATTTACTCTTGATCCACAAGTTGTTGATATTGTATATGGAACATTCAAAAAGCTTTACGATGATAATTTACTCTATAGAGGAAAAAGAATAGTAAGCTGGTGTCCAAAGCATCAAACATCATTTTCTGATCTTGAAATAAAAGATGAAGAAAAAACCGAGAGTTTTTACTATTTTAAATACGGTCCTTTTATTATCGGTACTTCTAGACCAGAAACAAAGTTCGGAGATAAATACGTTGTAATGCACCCAGATGATAAAAGATATGCAGACTATAAACATGGTCAAAAAATCGATTTGGAATGGATAAATGGACCTATAACAGCGACAGTTATAAAAGATGAAAGTGTAGATATGGATTTTGGAACAGGTGTTATGACCATTACTCCTTGGCATGATGCTACAGACTTTGCTATTGCAGAGAAATTTAATTTGGATAAAGAGCAAGTAATTGATGAAAAAGGGAAGTTATTACCAATAGCAGGTGAATTTGCTGGACTTCATATTACAAAAGCAAGACCTTTAATAGTAAAAAAACTACAAGATAAAGGTTTGGTTGAGAAAATTGATGAAAACTACAAACATACAGTACGTACTTGCTATAAATGCGGTACCACAATAGAACCTCAGATCAAGAGTCAATGGTTTATTCGTATGAAACCACTTGCAGATAAAGCGCTAGAAAAAATAAATGCAGGAGAAATAAAATATATACCCGATCATTATGAAAAGATAACTACCCATTGGTTATCAAATATTATGGATTGGAATATTTCAAGACAAATAGTTTGGGGAATTCCTATTCCAGCAAAATTATGCAAACAGTGTGGCGAAGGTTTTGTTGATTTAAAAGATGAAATAAATAAATGTAAAAAATGCGGAGGTGAAGTTTATAAGGATAATGATACATTTGATACATGGTTTTCTTCAGGACAATGGCCTTTTGCAAGTCTAGGTTTTCCAAATAGCAATGATTTCAAAAACTATTATCCAACTGATGTTATGGAAACAGCGGGAGAAATCATATTCTTTTGGGTAAGTCGTATGATAATGCTCGGTCTATACATGACAGGGAAACTACCTTTCAAAACTGTCTATTTACACGGTCTAGTTCTAGATGCAAAAGGTCAAAAAATGAGTAAGAGTAAAGGAAATGTGATCAATCCTCTAGACTATATGTCAAAATACGGTACCGATGCTTTTAGAATGGGTCTAGTTATAGGTAATACTCCAGGAACTTCACTTTCTCTTTCTGAAGATAAAATAAAAGCATATAAATTATTTGCAAATAAACTTTGGAATGTTACTAGATTTGTCCTTACCTCTACTTCTGGTATTGAAATAAATAGAGAATTTAATAATTGGAGTACAAAAGATAAAGCTTATATCGATGAATTTTCTGCTCTTAAAAAAGAATTAACAAAAGAAATGGATGATTTCAAATTCTATATGGTTGCTGAAAAGATTTATGGTTATGTTTGGCATAACTTCGCTAGTGTTATTCTTGAAGAAAGTAAAGTTATCTTTAAAGAGGGAAGTGAAGGTGAAAAAGAGTCCAGAAATCAATTCCTATTAAATGTTTTATATGACATTATTCATCTTCTTCACCCATTTATGCCTTTTATTACAGAGGAAATATGGGCAGATTTTCCAAAAGGAAAAGAAATTGCTAAAAATAATTTATTAATGATACAAAGATGGCCAGAATAAAGCCGTATGCAATTTTACCGTGGATAATTCAAAGGGGGGTTTGGATTCCGTGTAGAATTATTTTTAAATTTTTTTTTAAATTAAAAATTTATGGTTTAGAAAATCTAAGGATGACTGATAAGTTATTAATAGCTTCTAATCACATTAGTCAATTTGATCCAGTTTTAATACCTGCTTCATTACCTTTTTTTTCAAAATTATTACCAGTTTATAATATATCTAGGGATAAGACATTTTATTCGGATTCTATATTTCAAAAGTTTTTTTATGGTGGATTATTATTTGAAATACTGGGATCATATTCAGTTAAGGTTGGTATAAATAATTACGAAATCTCATTAAGTAGGCATGTAGATTTATTAAATAATAATAATGTTGTAGTAATCTTTCCAGAAGGTAAAATCAGTATTGATGGTGAACTTTCAAAAGCTAAGAATGGTTTAGGTTATTTAGCTTATGTAACGAAATCAAAGGTGTTACCAGTTAAAATAATTGGTTTACACAATGTTAAATTTACTGATATTATTTTAAGAAAAAGAGAAGTAATAATAAGATTTGGTAAACCAATCAATATAGACAATTTTAGCTATAATAATATGAGTAATATAGAAATATACAAGTTTATAACTGATATTGTAATGAGAAGAATAAAATTTCTTTAGTGTATTCTATCTGAGAGTTTTTTGATTAAATTTTCATTTCTCTGCTTTTCCCTCGTCATTTTTAGTAGATAAAATGAAAATATTAAGTATCCAATTATACTTGTTGTATAAATTAATAATTCGTTAACCGTCTTTATAATCAATATTAAAGAAAAATAAGAAAATAAAAATAAAAAAATTCCAACTTCAATAATATCTATATTAATTTCAAATATATTTTTTCTTAAGAAGATCAACCAAATAAATATTAACCAAATAGGTATAAAAATTACTGACAACCAGTCAAATTTATATAATCCAATTAATGGAAATATTATTGATAAGATTGAAGGTGGTATAAAGCCAGACAAAAATAATATTATTAAATTTATAATATTTTTACGTTTAAATTTATCATTTTTATGTTTAAATAAATACTTAAATAAAAATATAAAACCACTAATTACAAAATAATAGAATTCAATTATGAATAGTAATATAAACTTACCGTGTTCCCAATAATACTGATTTTCTAAAACATAGTATTTACCGATAATACGATCCGTAAACAAAAAAAATGGAAGTGTAGAAATAGCAATAAAAAATATAAAATATAAATTATTTTTTTTATTTTCCTCAAATAATGATTTGCAGAAAATATAAAACTCAATAGCAATTATTGTTCCTGTATAATAAATTAGTTTAGTTATTTTATCTAATAATGGCACCGTAAATATATTGAGTTGAGTTAATGTATTTAACATTGTCCATATTGATGTTGTTATAATTAAAATTGAAAATATAAAGCTACTAGTATTCTTATACTTCAATAAAATATATATACCTTGTGAAAAAGTATATATACTCAACAAAAACATTATCAGTATGTGGGTATTATTCAGATTTCCCATAGATTTTTTTTTATTAAACTATATGATATTATTATTTTAATGACAAATATAACAACACTAATTATTAATACAAAAAAAATTAGTGGAAAACTCGAGTTTGGTATTCCGAATAATAATCTTGAATTAGACGAGATGTATAAGTTAAGATACGAGGTGTATCTGAATAAGGGGTATATCATTAAAGATAAATATAAAAATAATAAAGAAATTGATGAGTATGATTTTGAAAATAAATCAAAATATTTTATAGCAAAATTTAATGGTGAAATAATCGGATCAATTAGGATGATAATTGATTTTCCATTACCAACAGAAAAAGCTTTTAAATTTAAAGAACCTAAATCTATTGCTACTATTAATAAAAATAAAAGGTGTGAATTCGGTAGATTTGTGATTATAAAACCAAAAAATAATTCATATTTACCAAGAGGCCTTGTAATGCTTTTTATGATTAGTAAATTAAATGATTTCTCAATAAAAAATGGATATCTTGGAGGATATGCTTTTGTAAAAAGTAGTTTATTAATTAAAATGAGAAAGTTTAATTTCCCAATTCACGCTATTGATGAATATAAGCAAGTGTATGACAAAGGTGTGTTGATGAAGTATTTTTCTCAAATAGATGATCCAGTTATACCTGTATATTTTCTTTCATCTGAATTTAAAATATATCTTGATAAGAGAATAAATAATTTTTTTATTTTTAAAAAAATTAATAATGATACATATAAATTTAGAAGTTTCTTTTATGATCTTTTATTAAAAATAAGAAATATATCATAATCAATGCTAAATAATAATTTTTGGAAAAAATATTTTGAGGTATATGATAATTTAAATTATATTTATCCATATAAAAATATGATTGAATTATATTTAGATATTATTAAGCCAAGTAATAACGATATTATTTTAGATGTCGGTTCAGGAACAGGTAATTTCTATGTTAAATTTTTAAAACACTCAAAAAATATTACTGGCATTGATTCTTCTGAAGAGGGTATTAAAATTACTCTTAAAAAAGATTCAAGTTCTAAAATAGTCCTGCATGATATATCAAAAGGTTTACCATTTGAGGATTCAAAATTTGATAAAATTTACTCACATAATACTATTTATGCTGTAAACGGTAATAGGGAATTCATATTCAAAGAAATATATAGGATACTAAAACCAGGAGGTTTGTTCGTTGTTTCAAATATTAATAAGGGTTTTAACCCTTTAATAATATATTTTGATCACATTAAAATTAGTATTAAAAATAATGGTATAATCATAACTATATTAGATATTTTTAAGTTAATTTATCCTACAATTAAAATTTTTTATTATAACTTCATTATTAAATTAAATAATAATGAAACAATTAATTTTTTTGAAGTTGGGGAACAAAAGAGATATTTGATTAAGTCAGGTTTTAAAGAGGTAAGTAATGACCTATTCGTTTACTCTAATCAAGCTATATTAAATAAAGGCACAAAATAATGAATGAAATTATACTTTCAATTTTAATGATTATTGCAGTAGCAAATCTTATTCTTGGTTTAATAATTTTTTCTAGAGGATATAAGATAATTAGTAATATAGTTTTTGGAATTATATCTTTAATATCCTTTGTGTGGAGTGTTGCAATAATTGGATTTTATTCACAATACTCAACAATGTTTGATTGGATAATAATCACACACATATCAGCTCTCTTGATCCCTTATTTTTTTATAATTTTCAGTTTAAATTTCCCAATAAAAATAATAAAAAATAACACACCTGTTATACTGGCTTCGATCCCATGTATTTTGCTATCGGCTTTAATATTATTTACAGATAAAATAATTGGAAAAACGGTTGGTATTAGTTATGAAATAAATAGTGGGTATCTGATTTATTGTTTCATAGTAGTGTCGTATTTTTTAATATCATACTTGCTATTAATTTCACAACTTAAATTAAGTACTGATTCTTATGTAAAAAAACAAATTCAATATGTAATTATTGGTACAATGGTTTCATCAACTTTGGCAATCTTTCCGGATCTAATATTCCCATTTTTGGGTATATTCGATTATACTTGGTTAGGACCAATATTTACATTAATGATGGTTATTTCATTATTTGTTGCTATGCTTAAATATAGGCTATTTAGTATAAAAATAATACTAACTGAGCTAGTAAGTGCGGTCATAGTTATTAGCCTATTGTTAGAAGTCTTTTTTGCTAAATCTTACTCTGAGTTATTTATCAAAACGTTAATACTTATTCTAGTTACATTTTTTAGTTACATCCTCATCAAATCCGTCATCAAGGAAGTCTCTCAAAGAGAAAAGATTGAACTTCT
>CAZFXF010000014.1:0-12084 GCA_964522965.1 uncultured Candidatus Saccharibacteria bacterium | reverse complement strand
GCCATAACTTGGTAAACAATAAAGCACTCAAATAAGGGAAAAAGATGAATAACAACGAAAAAGTCAGGCAAATCATCGGCAAGTTCACCCAAAGCACTGAGTTTGCTGTCGAGGTGGCAAACCTCGGGAAAAAGCCTGAGGACCGTATGACCATTGAGCAGTGGCCAAAAGTGGCTATGAGTCAGCCACGACTCTATGCTGTGATTGAGGCTGCTGAGATAGTTTCGGGTGATAAGAGTTGCACTCTCCTTCAGGCAATCATGGATATTGCCTACGGCAATAAGTCGGAAGTTAACAATATCGCTAACAAGTGTGCTCGTCTTGCATGGCAAGCACAACAACCACTACTTGGTACGGATCGTTTGTCACGGCCCATCATGGGGTTTACGAGCGGTAATCTTCCGTCTGGTGAGTTGGAAAAGGATGTTGTGCGTGTTCGTGCTACTGCCAAGTTCCTTCTCAATCGTATCGAAGACGAACTCAGGAATTTGGGCTGAGTGGAAGTTGGTACAACATCATTTTACAGGCCTGCATAGCAATAGTTGTGCAGGTCTTTAATTTAATACTATTGAATTGTAAAAACATATAATATTTTATACACAGAAAAAGATGCAGGACATGGTTCAGGTAAACCTGTAATTAAAATAGTTGAAAATCAAGCTATACTCTTAACTTTTTTCTCAAAAAGATTGGGTTTAAAATTAAATTAGAATTATATTGTGTTATTATAACTATATGAAAAATACAAAGACACTTTTATTATCTTTAATTATTGTAATTCTATTTGGATTATTTATTTATACATTTAAAAATAAGAATTCAAATATCACAAGAATAAATGATCAAATATCTACATCTACAAATTCAGTAGTTTATACTGACAGTAAACTCGGCTTTAATTTTTACTTACCTGAAACTTGGAAAGGATATTCAATACTAAATAATAGATGGGAAGGTAGTCCATTAAAATCAAGTATTACAAAACAAACTGGTGATAAAATCATTATTAGAAATCCAAAATGGACAGATAAACTACCATATGAAGATATTCCTATAATGGTATTTAGTTTGAAACAATGGGATTCATATATTGCTGAGGATTTTGCAGTTTCAGCAGCACCTGTAGCAGCAGCAGAAATTGGTAGAAATGATGTATATGTATTTGCATTACCACCTCGATGGAATTTTGATAGTAGTGAAGGATATATTGAAGCTCTAAATATCGTACAAAGTAAACCACTCAAAACTTTTAACTTATTAAAAAAATAAAATCATAATATGAAACAAATAATCTTATATTTTGTCACATTATTTACAATAGTTTTATTTGATATAACTTGGTTCAAGTTTTCTTCAAGCTTTTATGGAAAGGAATTGGGTTATATATTTGGAGAAAAGATGAATTTTATTCCTGCAATTATATTCTATATAATTTATGCTTTTGGAATTTTATACTTTGTTATTAATCCAATTGTCGCAAGTGAGGGAAGTTATGTAAAAGCTTTGGTTATTGGAGCCTTTTTTGGACTAATTGCTTATGGAACTTATGATTTTACAAATCATGCAACAATAAAAGATTGGCCTATTATTGTAACTATAGTAGATATTATTTGGGGAATGTTTGTAACTGGTATAGCAAGCACAATAGTATTTTTTATAGCAAATCGCATTTAGATAGGTGATATAATTAAACTATGATTACCATATATATAATATTAGGAATAATTATTCTTTGGTCTTTATACGGATATTTTTCTTCAAATGTAGAATCAGCACAATATAAGGTTATTGAAAAGAAAAAAGGTTATGAAATAAGACTGTATTCACCACAGATTTTAGCTCAAACAAAAGTGAAAGGGGAATATGACTATGCTTTAAACCAAGGTTTTCGCATTTTAGCTAAATATATATTTGGAAATAATGTAAAAAAAGAAAGTATTGCTATGACAGCACCTGTTGTTGAAGAAAAGAATATTTCAGAAAATATAGCCATGACAACACCAGTAGTTTCAAATATTGATGGGGAATATCATACTATAACTTTTAGTATGCCAAAAAAATATAATATAAATAATTTACCAAAACCTATAGATAATAGAATTGAAATACTTAGTATTCCAGAAAAGAAAATGGCTGTAAAAAGAATTTCCTTTTTAAGGACATATGATGTAATTAGTAAAAATAAAAATATTTTTATTCAACAATTAAAACAAGATAATATAAAAACAGTAGGGGAAGTAAAGTACGCTGGTTACAATGCACCATGGACTCCACCTTGGATGATTAGAAATGAAGTTATGGTAGAAATTATTTAATTATATGGATAATAAAAAAATACCTAGAATAGTAAATGTTAATGATAGTATGCAAAAAAACTATCAATATGAAATAACAGAGCCTGAAGGTAAAAACTTTGATCCTGAATTCAAACCAGATCTTACTCCAAAAGAAATGCTTGAACTAGGTGTTTTTGGTGGCAGATATATGCGTGATTGCAGAGATGAATTTCCAAGTTCTTGGTTTGAAAATGCAAAATTACATAAAATAGGGGAAAAGGGTCATGATAAAAATTTAAATTATTTTAAAGAGGATGCTTCACAACCATTATCAGTTTGGAGAGAAAAAGGTTGGATATATAAAGATGATCCTCGTGGTTGGTTTCAATGGTATTGTAGGTATTATATGGGTAGAAGGATAGAACTGGAGGATAAAAGACAAATAAAAAGATGGAAAGCTATGCGAAGACATATTTATCAATTAAAGGATAATTGTAAAGCAAAAGATGAATTGTGCAGACCAAGACAGAGGCAAGCTCTATTACATTGGGCTTATGATACAAGAAAGATTTAATACTATCAATTAACTATTAATTTGATATAATCGCACTAGTTTTATTATTATTTAAATAAATTTATGATCAGTATTACTATAATTATACTTTCTATTATTGGAGCAGTTTTGGCCGCTGTAATTGGTACAATTTGGTATTCAAATGCAACACCAATGGGTAAGATCCATATGAGATATCTAGGTTTCGATAAGCTTACAGACGAAGAGAAAAAAGCAAAGATGATACAAGCAAAACCTATGATGTTGAAAATGTATTCAGGTCAGATGATTTTATCACTACTTACATCATTTGCTACTGTATTTATTGTTGCAAATAGTTTGAAAAATGGTCTTTCACTTGGTATGGCTTTAGGTTTTATTACTTTAAACTGGCTATGCTTTATGGTTCCAATTATTGGATCTGGAATAATATGGAGTAATTGTGATAGAGCTATAGTTTGGAAGAAATTCTTTTCAGATATTTTTTCAAATCTTGTAACACTACTAATAATAGGTGTATTAGCAAGCTTTTTTGTTTAAGACTTTATAATAGTTGGTTTTCAAAACCGCCGGCTTTTGTCGGTGGTTTTGTTATGTTTATTTAGTGTTACAATATATGTATGTCACCAAATAATAAAAAAGTATTAGTATTTGCAAGAGTTATTTTAGGATTAATATTTTTAATAACAGGTATAAATGGAATACTTCCAAGTATTTCAAGTTTAACTTCAGGTGTAAATATAAATCAAATATTAAATATTCTCGAAATTATATCTGGATTAATGTTAATTTTAAATATATTACCTGTATGGTTTATGTTACTTACTTGGCCAATTTACGTAGGAGTAATTTATTATTTTCAAAATACTTCAGTGATTTATATAGCACTAGGTAGTATTGTTTCAATTCTCGTAGCGTATATTGGATCAAGTTATTGGGTGGAATATAGAGAAAAGAAAATGAGTGGGGGAGTTAAATAATTTCCACCGAATCTCCAGCGACAAAACCTGTAGTCCAGCATAACTGTAGGCTATATCCTCCAGAAGGTCTATCAATATTTAATATATCTCCAACTAAAAAGAGATTGTCATATATTTTTGATTTCATAGTTTTAAAATCCACTTCATTTAAATCAATACCACCAGAAGTTACAATGGCTTTTTCTACACCAAGCAAACCTGATACTTGTATTTGTATATCTTTTAATAATTTTACTAAAGACAGTCTTTGTTCTCTTGTAATACTATGACACCAAGTATCACCATTTATACCTGATAGATTTGATATTGTTTCAGCAAAACTAGGTTTAAATAATTCAGTCAAAGCATTTTTAAACTTCTTATTACTATTCTCTTTAAAAATATTTTGAAGCTTTTCATTTAACATTCCATAATCAAGACTTGGTAAAACATCTAAAGATATAAAAACTTCACCGTATTTTAATAATTCACTTATATCACGACTCATATTTAATATACTTGGTCCTGATAAACCAAAATGAGTAAATAATATTTTACCCATATTTGAACCTTGTTTTTCATTGTTTTGATATAAAGTGATTTTTACATTATCTATAGTTACTCCTTGAATTCTTTTAACCCATTCATCTTTTATTGCTACAGGTACAAGAACTGCATCTTGTTTTATTACTTTGTGTCCAATTTCTTTTAACCAAATAAAGCCATCACCAGTTGAACCAGTCTCTGGACGAGATTTTCCACCTGTAGCTAGTATAAAGTTTTTACCATGTATTATATTTTTATTTTTTAATTTAACTCCAATTATTTTATTTTGTTCTTTTATAAAACCTTTTACTTCAGTATTTGAAATTATACTTACATTATTCTTTTTTAAATCATTTACCAAAACATCCCAAACAGATTTGGCACTATTTGAGACAGGGAAGACTCTTTGATTTGCTTCTACCTTTGTTGGCATATTTCTTGAATTAAAAAAATCCAAAGTATTCTTTACACTCCATTTTGAAAAAGCAGAAAATAGATATTTATCGCTATCTTTAAACTTACTTAATAACTTTCTATTATCTAGTTCAGCATTTGTGACATTGCATCTACCTCCACCAGTTATGAGTAATTTTTTACCCAAAATATCATTCTTTTCAATAAGTAAAACTCTACCACCTCTTTCACTGGCTCTTATGGCAGACATCATACCAGCAGGACCACCACCTATAACTATCACATCCCATATTTCTGGCTGTTTATTTACTGTTTTATCTAGATTTACCTCACTCATAGAACTATCCTAGCATAATATTCGAAATAGTAGTCATAAGTCATTTTTAATGGTAACGTGAAGAAATGTCTAAAGATGAAGTAATAATAAGGTTTGAAGATGTGAGTTTTGAATACGGGCAAAATAAACCCATACTCGAAGAGGTCAATTTTTCTGTTCGTAAGGGTTCAAAAATCACAATAATGGGACAAAATGGTGCTGGAAAAAGTACTATATTTAAACTCATAACTAAAGATCTAAAACCAGAAGAGGGTAGTATACATATTGGTAATGGAATTAGTATTGCAATATCAAAACAGGTTATACCTAGAGAATATCTCGATCTTTCTATTAGAGATTTTTTCCAAAAGAGTTTTAAAGATAAAGTTTATGATATTGATCCTAGAATTGATGAAGTTTTGGAAGTTGTAAACTTACACGCTCCACACGATAGAATAGTAAGAAGTTTTTCAGGAGGACAACAAGCTAGATTGCTTCTTGCTTCAGCGATAATTCAAAACCCAGATATATTACTTTTAGATGAACCTACAAATAACCTTGATAAATCAGGTATAGCCCACCTAACTGATTTTATAAAAAACTATAAAAAAACTTGTTTGGTAATTTCTCATGATGCTGATTTTCTTAATTCATTTACAGATGGAGTTCTATACTTAGATGTATTTACTAGAAAAGTAGAACAATATGTTGGAAACTATTTTAATTTATTAAAAGAAATATCAGCCAGAATAGAAAAAGAAAATAGAAAGAATGCTCAACTAGCAAAAGAGATACAAGAAAATAAAGATAAAGCCAACTTCTTTTCAAATAAAGGAGGACAAATGAGATTGGTAGCAAAAAGGATGAGAGAAAAAGCAGAAGAGCTTGAAGAAGAAAAAGTTGATGTTAGAAGAGAAGATAAAACAATAAGACCATTTATAATTCCAGTACAAAAAGACTTGGTAGGGGAGATAATAAATATTTCTTCATATAAAATTTCAGATCCAAAAACACATAAAATAATAAATAGAAAAACAGATAAAAAATTAAATAGAAATAATCATTTATTATTAAAAGGACCAAATGGTATTGGTAAAACAACACTACTGGAATCAATAGCAACAGGTAGTGCTAGTGGTTCAAAAATAGCCGATGGTATAAAGGTTGGTTACTACAGACAAGATTTTTCTACACTAGATTTTAATGACACTGTATACAATTCTCTATGGAAAGCTATGGAGAAACCAAATGAAGAAGAAATGAGAAGTATAGCTGCAGGTTTCCTTATAACTTCAGAAATTATAAAAACAAAAATTGGAGATTTATCAGAAGGGCAAAAAGGTCTAGTTGCTTTTGCTAGATTGGTACTTGAAAGACCTGGTTTACTTATACTAGATGAGCCAACAAACCATATAAATTTCAGACATTTACCAATTATTGCAGAAGCACTTCATAAATATGAAGGAGCAATGATAATAGTAAGTCACGTGCCAGAATTTATAGAAAAGATAAGGATAGATGATATTTTGGACTTGGAGGGGAAATAAGGTTTAATATTTAAATAGTTTGTTTGACTAAAGTCTGATACTAAGTTACTGTTTCGTTTAGGTGCACCAAATTGCGGTGCATAAAAGAAAGGTTAGTTCCATGAAAAAAACATTAGGTCGTGTAGATTATTTAGATGATGTGGTAATTCTTCCAGGTAATTTAACTTGGCAGGATAGATTAAAAGAATGGATTGAAAAACCAATGTCTCTCGAAGTCAGATTGTCTTGGCTTGATGATAATTGGCATTCAGGTTATGATTCACCAGACATTTTCATATTCTATCTCAATCTTGCATATGGATATGGTGGTAATATTCCTAGAATTGGAACAGGTAAAGTGTTTTGGAATAGGGGAGAAAAGGTATATGAATCAGCGGTTAAATTTTTGATCAGAGCTAGGGCTTTTCGTGTACTAGCAAATCATTTTTTTAATCTCTCAGACGAAAACAGTAATCCAAATTATCCATTTCAATTACCTTACACTAATCCATTATTTGAAAATCTTTTGGGATTTTTTATGGGAAGTGTAGGTGTTGGTGGTGTTGATAATTTCAATCCAATGTACCCATTAATTTTAGGAAAAGATGGTGGGAAACATTATCTTGCAACTGCAAAGAAATTTGCTGAATTATTTACTACCAATTCTCTGCTGATACTTTTTGGTTCATCCCCCTTTGTTTATTACGATGGTACACCAAAATTAGACCCAAATATATTTTGGAATAATCGATACCTTATAATAAATCTTGCGAGGAAGTTGCAAATTCTTGATGTGGTTGCATCCTTAATAAAAGGTGGTGTAAGACAAAGTATTCATGTTACGTTCTTCGAAATTTTATTTAATGAATGTAACGAAGAGGTGGAAATACCTTCCAGTTTAGGTGGGGTGTTTAGAGACCGAGATGTAGAATTAGCACTTAAGAGGTGTGTTCAAAAGCGAAATGAACTCGCTTTATTCATGAATAACTTCTATTATACCCATCGATAGTCCCAAAGACCCTGTAGCGTTTGCTCCAGGGTTTTGTTCTTTAAATACTTCATTAAAACTTTAGAATTTCTTCATTATTTCTTTATCTTGATTTATTAGAATTAAGATATGGAAGATGATTTAAAAAGATTTGATGTCTGGAATGATATAAAAAAGATACTAAATAAAAAGATTATAAAAGAAACCACTCATTTTTATGAAAGGGAGGTTTGGTGGACTTCGCTTGGTAAAAATATAGGTAGTGAAGAGAATGGTAAGAATAAACATTTTGAAAGACCCTGTCTAATTTTTAGAATTTTTAACAAAGATGTACTATGGGTAATACCTTTAACTACAAAGTTAAATATTAAGAATTATAGAAATGAGTATTTAATAAAGAATTACGATTCAAATTCTGTTGCAGACATTACTCAACTTAGACTTATAAGTTCAAAAAGATTATTAAGATACAGAAATACTATTTCATACGATGATTTCCAGAATATTAGAAAAATGACTATAGATTTAATATAAATTTCAAAGCCCGCTCTTCAGCGGGCTTCACGGCTTCTCTCTATCCAAAAGGAGAGTACCTCGGTGGCCAATCATTGGCGATTAACAGTAGTTTAATATTATCAAAATAAATATCAAAGTCAATTTAAAATTGTTTTACCCAAACATGACTAAATCTGGTATATTGTATAGACAAAATGTCTGATTTTATAAAGATAATAAAGAAATACATAGGCTTAACAGCTATAGTTACTATACTAGGCCTAGTTTCAAATGGCCTTGCTTTATACGTACCAGTACTATCTGCAAAGATAATTGATAATACAGGAAGTATAAAAAGCTTTTCATATTTTGCTTGGTCAAATAATTTAACTATAGTTTTAATATTTGCTTTGCTGTCTTTTGTACTCGCTATAGTACAGATATATAGTTCAACTTTTTTCTCAGAAAAAGTAGCTTTGGACTTGAGACACAATCTAATAAATAAAATATCAAATCAATCATTCATTTATATATCAAGTCTAACCCCAGGAAGACTTATGACTATTCTTACTTCAGATATTGATGCAGTAAAGAATGTAATATCTCAAGGTTTAGTTACTTTACTCGGTGCCATTATTACTCTTTTAGGAAGTGCAGTTCTTTTATTAACTATAAATGTTCGTTTAGCTCTGTATACAATATCTATTATTCCATTATTAATAATAACTATTGGTCTTATATTCGGTACACTTACAAAGTTATTTAGACAAGGTCAAGAAAATTTAGAAAAAATAAATTCAATTATAAATGAAACCATTATCGGTTCAGGTTTAATTAGAGTTTTACATTCAATAACTTCAGAGATAAATAAATTTAGAATAGCCAATACAAAATCTCGTGATATAGGTCTTGGAATTGTAAAAAATATTTCAGCACTAATTCCCGCTATAAGTCTTTTGGCAAATATTATTACAATGATAATTCTTTACTTTGGTGGAAAACAAGTAATACTCGGTACTCTTTCAATTGGAAGTTTCAGTGCATTTCTATCATATTCAGCTATGTTTATTTGGCCACTCTTTGTATTATCTTTTGTAGGTACATCTATATCAAGAGGGGGAGTTTCATTAAAGCGTATTAATGAAGTGATAAATTCTGAAGTAAAACAAGAACAAGGTAAAAATATATCAAAGATAAAAGGTGATATAGAATTTAAAAATGTGAGTTTAGTATATAAAGATCAAAATGAAAGTGAAAAAACAGTTTTGAAAGATATTAGTTTTAAAATAAAATCAGGAACAAAAAATGCAATACTAGGTCCAACTGCAGGAGGAAAGACTCAGATTTTCTATTTAATTTCAGGTTTGGTTAGCCCAAATAATGGAGAAATACTAATTGATGGAGAACCTATGACTAGCTATAAAACCAGTGAATTACTTTCAAATATAGGTCTGGTTTTTCAAGACAGTATAGTTTTCAATACTAGCTTTAGAGACAATATTGCATTTTCACTTAAGACTACAAATGAATCACTTGATAAAGCAATAAATACTGCAGAACTCGATGAATTTGTAAAAACACTACCAAATGGTCTGGATACTATGATTAGTGAAAGAGGAACTAGTTTGTCCGGAGGTCAAAAACAAAGATTAATGTTGGCTAGAGCTTTAGCAATAAATCCTACAATACTTTTGCTAGATGACTTTACTGCAAGAGTTGATGCAAATACAGAAAAATCTATTTTAAATAATGTTGCTAATAACTATAAAGATGTAACACTTGTTTCAATTACTCAAAAAGTTGAACCTATAAAACACTATGACAATATAATAGTTATTATGGAAGGGGAAGTTGTGGCTCAAGGAAAACATGAAGATCTATTGAAGAATTCTTTTGAATATAGACAAATATACGAATCCCAAATGTCTACAGAAAATATAGAGAAAGAAATAAAACAAAATGATATAGCACTAGATAAAAAATCAAAGATAAATAAAAAAGTAAATAGTAAAGTTATAAAGACTAAAACAAAAGGCATAGCCAAGACTTCTGTAAAAACAAATAAATATGATAAAAAAACTTAGTTATGAATTAAATAAAAATGAAGAAACAAATCCTAAAGGAGGAGTTGTTTCCATTTGGGTAAGTTTGAAAGAATTTTCAAAATTTCTTGATGGAGATTTATTAAATTTAATTTATGCTTTTATTTTAATAATAATAAACTCCGCTGCAAATGTCATAACTCCATTTATAATCGCTTATGCACTAGATAACTACATAAATAATGGAGATTTATCTGGACTGGGTAAGGTGTTGCTATGGTTACTGGTCATGTACATCATTACTATAATTGTTGGTTATGGACAAGGAATGATGGTTGGTCACATATCACAAAGAACACTTTTTAGACTAAGACAAGCACTCTTTGAAAAATTACAAGATTTACCAATAGCATTTTTTAATCAAAATAAAGCAGGGGATTTAATATCTCGTATAAATAACGATACAGATAAATTGAATCAATTCCTTTCAGAAAGCATAGCTCGTTTTGTGGGAAGCTTTTTTTCAATACTGGGTATAGCAATATTTGTTCTATATATAAATTTCAAACTTGGTTTGGTAATGCTTTCTTCTGTTTTATTTTTAATTATTATCACAAAACTATTATCCCCCTGGATAGAAAGACAAAATAAGAAAAATCTAATAGCTATTGGTCTGTTATCAGCTTCTCTACAAGAAAATATAAATAATTTTAGAGTAATAATTGCATATAATAAAAGAGAATATTTCAGATCTCATTTGGAAGAAATGAATAAGACGACATTTAAAACTGCTTTTATTTCTGATACTGCTAATAGAGTATTTGAACCAATATACGATTTTGCAGGTAGTATTGCACTTATATTAGTGCTTTCTTTCGGTCTATACTTGGTTTCTGGTGGAAGTTTAACAATAGGCTTATTGGTAGCTTTTGTAAGCTATACACAAAAGTTTTATGATCCACTACGTATTCTTGCAACAATATTTGGTTCAATACAACTTTCTGTAGCAGCTTGGTCACGTATAAGAGAAATATTTGCTCTGGAGAATAATATACAAACAAATAAAAAGGATGAAGTTTCAAATATAAAAGATATTGATAATAAAATAATATTAAAACTTGATGATGTGAGTTTCAAATATGAAGGAGGAGAAAATGTAATTGAAAATGCTAATTTAAACTTTGAAATAGGGAAGACATATGCACTAGTTGGACCAACAGGAGGCGGTAAATCAACATTGGCAAGCATAATGTCTCATCTTTATGAACCAAGTAGCGGTAAGGTTTATTTGAATGGAAAACCAATGTCTTTTTACTCCAATGAAGAAAGAGCAAGTATGGTGAGTGTTATACTACAGGATCCAATTCTTTTCTCTGGAACTGTCTTGGATAATATTAAATACGGTAATAAAAAAATAGAAAATTTAAATGAAATTGAAATAGAAAATCTTTTAGTAGATAAAGGTTTTAAAGAAGTAGTTGAACGCTTTTCTAAAGGGTTGAAAACTGAAATAAATCAATCAGGAGGAGGTTTGAGTATTGGTCAAAAGCAACTTATATCATTTATGCGAGCAGTATTACGTGAACCAAACTTACTTATACTTGATGAAGCTACAGCAAATATCGATACTATAACTGAAGTAATTTTGAATAAAACTCTATATAGTTTACCAAAACATACTACAAAAATTATCATTGCTCATAGATTAAATACTATAAAAGAAGCGGATGAAATTATGTTCGTAAATGGACACCATGTAAAAACAGCAGGGAGTTTTGAAAACGCTATAAAACTAATAGAAAATTCTAAGAGAAATAGTTAATAAATAAAAAAAGAGGGTACAAGTTTCCTTGTCCCTCCGTTCACCCAGATCCGTACACACGTTAAACGGATCTGAGTGATGTCATAACCACACGGTCATAACAACAATACTATACACTATATAAGATTTTTGTCAATACTAATCAAG